>SLCP01000170.1 GCA_007125735.1 Coriobacteriia bacterium
CCCCCCGCCGCGTCCCGCGCCACCGCGGCCATCGCCGCTTCGAGGCCGAGGACGTAGGAGAGCGAGCCGAACCCGGAGATCTGTCCCACGCACGCCGGCGCGATCACGCTATGCGCGCGGAACTCCTCACGCGCCGCAATGTTGCTCAGGTGCACCTCGACAACGGGCGTATCGACCGAGGCGACCGCGTCCCTTAGCGCGTACGAGTAGTGCGTGAACGCGCCCGGGTTCATCACGATGGCGTCGACGTCACCGGTGACGCGGTGGATCTCGTCGATGATCTCGCCTTCGTGGTTCGACTGGAAGAACGACACGTCGACGCCGGCCGCAGAAGCCCGGGAGACGACGAGCGTCTCTATCTCGTCGAGCGTCACCGAGCCGTACACGTCGGTCTCACGCGTGCCGAGCATGTTCAGGTTCGGGCCGTTCATCACGAGTATCCGCACGAGCGTCAGCCCCTCTCCGATTCGCCGTCGAACCACAGGTCCAGCACGTGAGCGATGGTAGCATCGTCGACCGGCACGACGACGTGCCGTCCCGGCTCGGGCACGAACACGTAGCGTACCGTACCGGAACGCGCCTTCTTGTCCGCGTGCATCGCGTCGAGCAACCGGCGGGCGTCTCGCGGGTAGGTGGGTCTCTCGATACCGAGAGCGTCGAGGAGCTGATCCTGCAGCACCCGCGTCTGCTCCGGCGCACCGACGACGACCTCGGCGAGAAGTGCCGCGAACCGCATACCCTCGGCCACCGCTATCCCGTGAGGAACCGCTCCGTACCCCGCGACCTGCTCGATCGCGTGGCCGAGGGTGTGCCCGTAGTTGAGCGATTCCCGCTCCCCCGCTTCGCGTTCGTCTGCCGCCACCACGGCGGCCTTGTGGCGCACCGCCGCGAGCACGACGTCGACTACCGGCTGCTCGTCCCTGCCGAGGAGTGCAGGCGCCTCGGCGATCAGCACGTCGACCATCTCGCGCGACTCCAACATCGCTACCTTGGCCACCTCGGCGAGCCCGCTCGTCCACTCGGTGCCCGGCAAGGTCGCGAGGACCGAGACGTCGGCGAGCACGAGCGACGGCTGCTTGAAGGCGCCTGCGAGATTCTTGCCCGCCGCGAGGTCGACCCCGGTCTTGCCGCCGACCGAGGAGTCCACCTGAGCGAGCAGCGTCGTGGGTACCTGCACGTAGTCGATGCCCCTGAGATAGACCGCGGCGCAGAACCCGGCGAGATCGCCGACGACTCCTCCGCCGAGCGCGACGACGGCGTCCGTACGGTCGAGCCGCGCCTCGGCGAGCCGTTCGCACACCTCCCCGGCGCGTTGCCACGACTTCGACGCCTCGCCGGCGGGCACGACGATCTCGACGACCCGCACGCCGCTGTCGCGCAAACCGCCGGCGACCGCAGCTCCGTAGAGAGCCCACACGTTCTCGTCGGTGACGAGCGCCATCGCCGCTGCCGGCGTGGCGGCCCGGATGAGATCGGCTGCACTGCCGAGGAGCTCCGCGCCGATGACAACCTCGTAGTCTCCGGTGGGAGTGGTCACCGGGAGCCTGGTGTACGACACCCTACCCACCCGCCTCTCGGAGCGAGCGGGCGACCGTGACCACCTCGGAAGCCACCTCGGCGACGGATGTGCCCGACGTGTCGACGACCGCATCGGCAGCCGTGCGGTAGAGGGTCTCGCGAGCCGCGAGCAGAGTGGATGCCATCGCGGCAGCGTCATCGTGTGCGAGGAGCGGGCGGCCCGACGTGTCCCCGATGCGAGCGAGTGCCTCATCCGCCTCGACCCGCAGGTAGATGACGTGACCGAGCGCTTTCAGGAGGCGCCGGTTCTCGTCGTCTACAACGACGCCTCCCCCGCACGCGACCACGGCGGGCTCGGCATCCGCGAGCGATGCCAGCGCGCCGGACTCAGCGGCACGAAACGCCTGTTCTCCCTCGGCGGCGAAGATCTCGGCCACGCTCCGGCCGGCGGCACGTTCGATCTCCTCGTCGAGGTCGAGAAAGGGCAGTCCAAGCGTATCTGCAACGCGGCGGCCCACCGTCGACTTGCCAGCGCCCATGAAGCCGATCAGGAAGAGGTGGTTCACGGCGCAAGCCTCGCCTCGTACGCGCGCACGGCAGCGAGCATGTCTTCGAGACAGTCTCCGCCGAACTTCTCCGTGTAGGCGCGCGCGAGCACAAGTGCGAGCTCGGCCTCGCCCACAACGGCCGCAGCGGGTACGGCGCACACGTCCGAGCGCTCGGTCGACGCGTCCACAGGCTCGTGTGTCGCGATATCCACGCTCGCGAGCGGGCGCATGAGGGTAGGGATCGGTTTCATCGCGACACGTACCACGACCGGCTCGCCGTTGGTCATCCCGCCCTCGAGCCCTCCGGCGTGGTTCGTGCGCCGGTAGAACCCGCGCGGCCCGTCGTAGACGATCTCGTCGTGAACGGTCGACCCGGGTCGTGCCGCGGCAGCGAATCCGTCGCCGATCTCGACACCCTTGATCGCGGGGATCGACATCATCGCCGCAGCTACCCGCGCATCGAGGCGGCACTCCGCCTCGGCGTACGTGCCGAGGCCCGGCACCACACCCGACGCGGTCACGTAGAACGTCCCGCCGAGGCTCTCACCCTCACCGCGCGCCGCGTCGATCGCCGCCCGCATGCGCGCGGAGGCCTCCGGGTCGGGGCAGCGCACGTCGCTCTCCTCGACGAGCGCGACATCGACCGCGGACGGATCGACGACCGGCTCCATCCCCTCGGCGCAAATCGAGTGCACGTACGAGCCTACCGTGACGCCGAACTGGCCGAGCAGCGCCTTGGCGACACCGCCGGCAGCCACACGCGCCGCGGTCTCCCGTGCGCTCGCGCGCTCGAGGATGTCGCGGCAATCGGAGGAGCCGGTCTTCTGAGTGCCGGCGAGGTCAGCATGTCCCGGCCGAGGAGCGGTCATTCGTGCGGAAACGACCTCTTCGCCCTCGGCGGCCATGACATCGGTCCAGTTGTCCCAGTCCCGATTGGCGACGGTGAGGGTCACCGGCGAGCCAATCGTGCGACCGAATCGGACACCGGAAAGGATTAGCGCGCGGTCGCGTTCGATCGCCATGCGCCCGCCCCGGCCGTAGCCCGACTGCCGACGGGCGAGATCGGCGTCGATAGCCGCAGCATCGACGGGCACGCCAGCTGGAACGCCGGTAAGGATCGTCGTCAGAGCCCGTCCGTGGGATTCGCCTGAGGTCACGTATCGCATGCTCGTCTCCGGTCTGGGAGTCAGTCCTGCGATTCTACCACCGGACGGAGCGGCACCGACTACTTGGTGGCGGCCACGACTCCCTGGCCCACCGAGAGCGTGACCTGCACGTCGCCGTAGAGCATAACCACGGTACGGCCGCTGATGCTCTGGACACGCCATGGGGTGCCAGAGATCTCACCGCCGACCGCGAGATTGTAGGTCTGGCCGTCGAGGTAGAGGACGGCAGCCGTCACACCGTCGACGCTCACGATGTCGCGCAAGAAGAGCGTGTCCGGCGGCAGCGTCACGGCAGGATCGTCGGGATCGGTTCCAGGGACGCCGGTGACGGGCAGCCCGTCGGGTCCGATCGTCTCATCGACACTTGGATCGGGGATCGGCACGAGCAGCGGGTCGAAGATGTCGCGGAAGGTGAATACCCGCTTCAGGTCGACAGCGGGAGGCTCCTCGGCAGACTCCTCACCGACCATCCCGGGAGTCTCCACAATCGGGGTGACCTCTATCTCCTGCATGACACGATCGGTCAGCACGAACACGAAGACTGCAGCAGCTACGAGCCCGGCGACGGCGAGGAGGGCGAACACCGCGACCACGATGATCACGATGCGCTTCGTGTTCGACCCGGCGGGCGTCGATTCCGGCGCGGCCGGCACACCCTCGGGATTCGAGCCGATGTCGCTCTGCGGTGTGAGATCGTCTACCACGGCACTCTCCCTCGGCTCCTACTGGGTCTCGTCGGGCGTCTGGGCATCGTCAGGCGTTACGGGCGCAGGCGGCGCGACGTCGGACGGCATCGTATAGACCTGCAGGCTGATCGCGCTCTCGACCCGATTGGGCGTGTCGTCGGGAGCCTCGGTACCGGGATCGAGCCGCGTGACCGAGAAGCTCACCACCCGCACCTGCCGCGTCAGCGACCGGAACCTATTGAGCAGGTCGACCGTGTCTTGCCAGCTGCCCCGTACCGTGATGGCCATGTCGATGGCAGAGTACTGCTCGTCGGTGACGGGCATCGGCGGATTCGGAGCTATCGAGGCGAACTCGAGTCCTGAGGCATTGATGGTGTCCTGCAGCTCCACGATGAGTGAGGGCAACTCGGGCGTCTCCGGAATCTGATTCGCAAGACGCATGCGCGTGGCCTCCGTCTCGGCAGCGCGTGCCTTGATACTCTGACGCTGCGTCAGAAGTGCTTGCGCCTGCGAGACGCCCATCTCCGCGTCTTCGATCCGTGAATCGAGGTCGGAGAGCGTGCCGAACTGGGGCACGATCAGCGCTACGAACGCTATCGCCGCAAGCACGACGACGATCGCCGAGGCGATGATCAACCTGTTACGGTAGGAGAGCTTCATGACCGTTCATCGCCTCCTCTCACGGTGCCTCGGTAGGCGGGGCA
>SLCP01000144.1 GCA_007125735.1 Coriobacteriia bacterium
CGCGGACCGTCGGTGAACACGTGGCCGAGGTGGGCGTCGCCCGCGCGGCTGCGCACCTCGGTCCGGCGCATGCCGTGAGAGGTGTCGAGAAGCTCGCGGACCACGTCGGGATCGATCGGGCGCGAGAAGCTCGGCCAGCCACACCCGGACTCGAACTTCGCGCTCGACGCGAAGAGTGGTTCACCGGTGGTGATGTCGACGTAGATGCCGGGCTCGTAGGTGTCCCAGTACTCGTTCTTGAACGGCGGCTCGGTCGCGTCGCGCTGGGTGACGCGGTATTGCAGGTCGGTCAAGCGCTCGCGCAGGGTCGCGTCGTCGGGAGCCCGATAGCCTACATCGGGGACACGGCCTCCGGAGCCGGCCGCGTCCTCAGGCTCCTCGGCCGGAGGGAAGTGCGACGGATCGGGTGTCGCCTTCGCCGCTTTCTCGAAGAGGTCTTGGCCGATGTGACAGTAGCCGCCCGGGTTCTTCTCGAGGTAGTCCTGGTGGTACTCCTCGGCCGGAGTGTAGTTCGCAAGCGGTGCGACCTCGATTACCACCGGCTTGTCGTAGCGCGCTTGCAGCGCCGTGAGTGACGCCTCGATCAGCGGAAGATCGGCGGGGTCGGTGTAGTAGATGCCGGTGCGGTACTGCGTGCCGCGATCGTTGCCCTGACGGTTGAGCGAGGTGGGATCGATCGCCTCGTAGAACAGGTCGAGGATGAACGGGAGCGGAGCAATCTCGGGTTCGTAGGCGACCCGGACCGTTTCGGCATGGCCGGTGCGGCCAGACACGACCTCGCGATACGTGGGCGACTCCGTCGTCCCGTTCGCGTAACCCACCTCCGTCTCAGCCACGCCCTGCACCAGGGAAAGGTACTTCTCGACACCCCAGAAACAGCCACCTGCAAGGTAGATGGTCGCCATCTGTTCCGATCCTCCATCGCCTGATGGGCCGGGAAGCTCGGTGTCTCCTCGGCTGCCGGTGCGCTCGGGCGTGCCTGTCGACGTGCAGCCCGCGACGATCAGCGCGACGAGCACGCCGAGAAGGACTGCGATGTGCGCGGCCGAGCGGCCGCCTCGAACTCCCATTGGCCCTGCCTCGTTCCGTTTCGGTACGCCACGTACAGAGCAAATGGTGTGCACATGTTCTCGGGATTCCCTGCACCATCGTCATCATGTCCATCCTCTGGACGGCTCCCAGGTCCGCTCAAAGGGCTGCCCGGCTGCTGCTGCTGCGGCAGCAGCCGGCATGATGAAGAGGATGATCGCGTCGCAGACATCGGAGAGTTCCGACGGGGCTTCGATGCCGCCGCTCGACAGGAACGAGCGCCACTCAGCCTGCGTCGCAACGATGCCATGGAAGGCGTCCGAGAGTCCGGGTGGGACCTCCACAGGCAAGGTCGTGCCCCGATGGCGGAAGGTAGCCTCCAGAGCGGCAGCTACCTCCACGCCGTCGTATGGTCGCAACGTCGGCAGGAACCAAAGGTCGTAGTAATCCCGCAGCCGGCTGTTCGTAAGGCCCCGCGCGACGATCGTCTCGAACTTTTCGGCCACAGTGGTCAGGGGCTGGTAGGCAAGGACTCTCGGTGCATCCAGGTCGAGAAGCGTTGGATAATCGACCCATGCCGGATCCGGCACGACTGCATCGTCTATCCCGATGTCGAGCTGCAGCTTGAACGTGCCGCCGTCGAGACTCCCCCGCACCACAGCCCGCACTCCCGGATACCGGTCCATCACGTTGATCTCGCTGACCTCGATGTTCGGGTCGAACACCAGGCCGTCTCCCGGGTACTCGACTGTCAGACACTCCCGCACCGCTTGACCGACGGCCTCAAGCGAGTTGTCGATGTTGCCGAGGAAGTCGATGTCACGGGTAGGCCGGCCGAGCGGCGTGCCCCAGGCGCGGAGCATGATCGCGCCCTTCACGATCAGCCGCTCACTCCACTCGGTCTTCGACAGCCGGTACAGAAACCGCTCGATCGCGAAGTACTGGAGCACCTGGTCGTAGGAGCTCCCACTCGCCCTGGCTTCGTTCAGCAGACGCGCACGAACGGACGCAGGGATGTTCTTCGGCTCGCGCTGGCTCATTCCATCGCCTCGAGGTAAGGACGCACGACCTTGGAAACACGATCGATCTCGGCGTACTTCACGATCTCGTCGCGCGTAGCCTTTCGACTGCGTACCGTCTCCCGGAGTGCCTCGAGGGCAACGTCGAGCCCGATCTTGTTCCTGAACTTGAAGCAGTCGGCGACCGTCTTCGCGGGATTGAACACTTTCACGGTCGTACCGTCTATCGAGTGCTCCTCAACGCCTGAGGTGAGAGCCTGACCGGACATCCGATAGACGCGGACGGGTGGGTAGTCGAACTTGGGTCGTCTGTCCTTAGACCCGATGGCGATGCTCACGCCGGAAGGGATCTGAGTCCCGATCTCGTGGAAATCCAGCGCGCTCACGAGGCAGAGCACCGCGCCAGGTGCGCGCTCCGCAACCGCAACAACATCGTACCTGCTCGGCCCCTGAAGCTCGGTGAGGCGGTACACGCCGCGAGTGAGCTGTTCGAGGAGCCCCGCGTCGCGCATCCCGTAGAGCGTCGAAGGATGCACGCCACGATCCACCGCTTCGCGTGTCCTCAGAGTGCCACCAGCCTCCCTGAAGACGACGGCAGCGCGCTTGATCGCGTTCTCTGATGGGAGTCGCTTCATGGGGTCATTGTGATAGAAATGTCGGATTTTGTGAACATGTTCCGACGTTTTTATCACACATCGGCTAGGCTAGCTCGCAGACGTCGCCTAGCGCGCTGCCCGTCTGGCCTCGTCCGTCACCGTGGCCAGCGCCCGCGCGACACGAGCAGCTTCATCGGAATCCAGCCGCCCCTTGCCGCCCTGGATGCGCTGGACAAGCCATTTGCTCGGGATGACCCCTACTCCTCTTGGCGTGCCGCGCACGGAGACGAACGCTGCGGTGAACACCACGTAGGGCACGACGTAGAACTCCCTGCCGCTCACTTTGTGCAGATACTCCTTGAGAGCCATGGCCTCTGCGTACCCCTGCGAGAGAAAGTCCTTCTCGAGTGGCCGGCCGTTCAGTCGCAGCTGGCCGTCCTGTTCGGTGAGCTTGCCACGGTGGCTCTTGGTCTCGATCACGAAGATGCCCGTGGGACCTACGACGACGTGATCTATGTTGCCTCGGCCCACGACCACGTCGTGGACGATATGGTATTCATCTCCGAGCTGGGCGAGCAGGTCGCCGACCCGCTCCTCGCCCTGTGCCCCTCGGACAGCCCGATCGACCTTGGCCTCGGTTTCGTCCATTACGATCCGCATCGCTACGGGCACCACGAGGAACACCGCGAGAAAAGCATATGGCGGGAGCTCGAACGGGCCTCGCAGGATGAGCCAATACGCAGCATAGAGAGCAAGCAGGATGCTCGTGCCGGCGAGCAAGCGCTTCCACGCCATCCGTCGCACGCTCGCTCCTGCCGTGCCCGCCGTCGACCTGGGCATCTCGAACCACCTCCCCTTCGCCGCTTAGTCTTAGTGAAGGTATCGGCCCGAGAGCGCGGTGCATGAGTCGGGCACATAAGTTGGCCTGCTCGCCGTGCCACCGAGAGCGTGCCGCCGCACATACGATCGACGCCCGCCTCCCCTCCTCGGAAAGCGGGCGTCGTCAAGTCTCGCTGGCGGAGAGGGAGGGATTCGAACCCTCGAGACGGGGGTAACCCGCCTAACGGTTTTCGAGTTGGTGCGAGGTCGTGCTGTCTAGTGTTGTAGAGCACCGTACAGCGCCGCTGAGCACGGGTGATTCTCGGCCTTGGTGTCGTCCAGCGTCGCGGAGTTCCGTCTAGTTGTGTACCGCATGTTTGCAGTTTGGTTTGCAAAACGGGAACAAACGGCGGACAGAACAGGACCCGCCCTGTGCAAGCGACGGGTCCTTGCGGGGGCAACCAATTGCCCTACTTGATGTGGCCGTTGACCGCCGTCCTCACTGCTGGCGGCACCGCCGCATCCCCTCCGAAGAAGGTGACACGGGTAATCTGGGCCTTGTTGGTGATGAGGGCGTTGCGGGTGTGGTGCGGGACTGCGTTGGTGTCGGTGAGCAGCATGACGGCACCGCGCGAACCGAGGGCCGGTCCAGCAGCGAGCGCGTCGGGGAAGTCCATCCCAGTGGTGATGCCGACACCTTCCCACTGCATGCCGCGCGAGACGCCGAAGGCAGCGACACGGGCTGCAGTCTCGAAGCGGTTAGCACCCGCCAGGCGCTTTACGTTACCTGCACCCAGACTGGTCTTCAGTGAGGCTTCTGCCTTGGCAGAGACCACTGCGGTACCACCGGTGATCCAGACACGCTTCACACTTGCGGGAAGCGTGACAGCGTCACGCGCAGGGTCAGCAAGGAAGACCGGCATGCCTTTGGCGGCTGCCACAGGGGATGCCCCGAGCGCATCGGGGAAGTTGGCTCCGGTGGCGATGAAAGCGTCGCCGTTGTAGCCACCGTTCGCGTTCAAGACCTTGATGGTCTCGTTAGCGACAGCGGTAGCGGTCTGGTAGCGGTTGGAACCAGCGATGCGGGTGACACTCGTGACCTTAGGCAGCCGGTCGATCGCGCGTCCGACATCTGCAGATACCGCACCG
>SLCP01000072.1 GCA_007125735.1 Coriobacteriia bacterium
CTCGGCTGGCCGAGGATCGCAAGGAGATGAGGGTTTCGATGGAATCCCCGATCACTGCTTCTGCTCGAACACAGGTGACTCGTAGGGGGCGCACTGTCGCGCTCGCCCTGGTGCTGAGCATCGCCGTATTCGCCGGTGCCGGAGCGCTGGCGTCTGCCGAGAGCCGAGGCGGCGTGCCTGAGGGCTTCGAGGTGCACGATGACGAGACCGTGTACGTCGTCGCCGATGCGACCGGCGTACCGCGAGACGTGGTCGTGGTCGACTGGATGCGCATCGAGGGGAGCGGCTCCCTCACGCTTCTCGATCCGGGCCCGGTGATCGCCGCCGAGGCGCTCAAAGACGACCTCGAGCCGCGCATCACTCCTGATGGTGTCGAGTGGACGCTCGATGTCGATGGCCGACGCGACTTCTTCTACCGCGCCGAGTCCGACCGCGAGCTTCCCATCGAGATCGAGGCGGCCTACTTCCTCGACGATCGTCGCGTGCAGCCCGGAGAGCTTGCGGGTGCGACCGGTCTCGTCCGCATCGAGGTCACCGTCACCAACACCCTCACCATCAACGAGCCCGTGACGTACATCGACGCGGACGGTGCGACCCGCTCTGAGGACGCCGAGTACTGGGTGCCCATGCTCGCACCCGTCGTCATCGATGTCGACGGCACGCGTTTCCGCGACATCGAGGCCGACGCGGAGATCATGACGGTGACCGGCTCGACGGTCAGCCACACGTTCATGACGTTTCCCCAGCCGGAAGAGACCATCG
The DNA here is from genome assembly GCA_007125735.1 of Coriobacteriia bacterium. Classification (GTDB taxonomy): domain Bacteria; phylum Actinomycetota; class Coriobacteriia; order Anaerosomatales; family SLCP01; genus SLCP01. The sequence continues at coordinate 763 of SLCP01000072.1, forward strand.
TCATCGAGATGCACGGCACCGACATCGCGATCGAGCCGATCATCGTCTCCGTGTTCCCCAAGATGGCAGGCTCCCCGGACTTCTCGATGGCCGAGCAGCTCGCCGAGCTCCGTGACGGGCTCGATGGGCTCGCCGAGCTCTCGGAGGCCCACCGCACGATACTCGGCGAGGTGGCCGATGGACTCGATCCCGAGGCGTTCGCCGGCGTTCGCGACCTTGGGGCCGGGTTCGATCAGCTTGCAGCGGGCACGCGAGAGATGGAGCGCGGTGCCGCTGATCTTGCGGTGCTCGTGAGCGGCCAGATCGCCTACCTCGATGGCATCATCGGCGGGATACGGGGGCAGGATTACTCCGAGGTCGCACAGGTGCCGCAGGCGATCGGGGCACTCGGCGAGGGTGTTCGCGAGGCGTCCGAGGGCGTCTCAGGTCTCGTGGCTCTGCTCGACGGGCAGATCGCGTACCTCGACGCGATCGCGTTGTCGAACACCGCTCTCGAGGCGCAGGCATGGAGCCTCGTGGACGCCTCGGCGGAAAGCACCGCTACTGTCGAGGCGGCGATCGAGCTCGCGACGGGACTTACGACGCAAGGTCTCATGATCGGAGCGCTTCGCGACGGGAACGAAGCGTTGGGGATGCCTTACGGACTGGTCGACACGCGTGATTCGCTCGCCGAGATCGCAGAGGGGCTCGAGCAGATGGCGGATGCGCTCGACGAACTCGCCCGAGGCGCGGCACCGCTTGCCGGGCTGCCCGGCCAGTTCGAGGAGCTCGCCTCTGCACTGAGCGTTCTGCGCAACGGCGGCCTGGTGGGCGGAGAGCGACTCCCGGGCCTCGTCAACACACGCAATGGTCTCCGCGACCTCGCGGGCGGCATTGGCGCGGTCGGCGGCGGGATCTCGGAGGCTGCCGAGAGCCTCGGTCCGCTCGAGGAGCTCCCTGCGATGCTCGGACGGTTGCGGTCGACGCTGGTGGCGCTACGCGACGGCGGCAGCATCGAAGGAGCTGAGGTTCCCGGCATCTCGGCCACCGTCGAGGGGCTCGCGGGGATGTCGGACGGCCTGGCCGAGGGCATCGACGAGTCGAACTTGGGCGAGGCCGTGGTGGAGCGGATGGAGGAGGTCGCCGCCGAGTACGATACGTTCCTCGGCAAGCCCGAAGGCGCGACCGGCAGCGTGCGCTTCGTGTTCAAACTCGATGGGGTTTCGACAAACGAGTGAGAGAGGAGGGGCGAGGGATGATCGAGTCTATGGCGGAGGCGCTCGAGGTTTCGACGGGAGTTATGTGGGCACTGCTCGCGCTCGCCATGGTGCAGGTGCTCGTGGCGGTGGCCGCGCTCGTCGATCTCGCACGGCGTCCGCGCGTCCGCTTCGACATGAAGTGGCTCTGGGCGCTCATCATCATCGTGTTCAGCAACTCGTTCATCGGACCGATCCTCTACCTGGCGATCGGACGGAACGTACCCGAGGAGATCGATGTCGCGGCCGGACCCGACAACGGGGCGAGCACCGGCGACCGCACGCGTCGCGCGGTCGATGCGCTCTACGGAGAGGACGGACGCTCATGAGCCCCGCCATCGAGATCCAGGGACTCGGCAAGCGCTACGGCGACACGGTGGCACTCGACGGTGTCGACCTCACCGTGCCGGAGGGTTCGGTCTACGGGTTCCTCGGCCCCAACGGGGCTGGGAAGACGACCGCGCTGAGGATCCTCACCGGTATGGCGCGGCCGAGCACAGGAGGCGCGCGGGTGTTCGGGCACGACGTGGTGCACGCGACCAACGACGTGCGCGCGCTCATCGGCTTCCTCCCGGACGTTCCGGGCTACTATCCGTGGATGACCGCCGAGGAGTTCTTGCGGTTCGCGGGCAAGCTCCACGGTGTCAGCGGACGCGTGCTCGACGATCGCGTCGAATCGCTGCTCGAGATGGCTGGACTCGCAGGTGTGAAGCAGCGCGTGGGAGGCTTCTCACGCGGGATGAAGCAGCGGCTCGGCGTGGCACAAGCGCTCATCAACGCGCCTAAGCTACTCATGCTCGACGAGCCCACGAGTGCGCTCGATCCGATGGGCCGCAAAGACGTGCTCGAGATGATCGCGGCGTTGCGAGGCAAGACGACGGTGTTCTTCTCGACTCACATCCTCACCGACGTCGAGCGGGTCTGCGACACGGTCGCCATACTCGACCACGGCCGGGTCGTGCGCCAGGCGGCGATGGCGGAACTCAAGCGCGAAGGACATGCGCTCAAGGTTGCCGTCGAGGTCGAAGAGGGCGCCGAGGCGCTCGAGCCGCTGCTCGCCGCCGAGCCCTGGGCGGTCGAGTGCGAGCGCGACGGCCAGGTCGTGCGCTGCGTCGTATCGGACATGCCTGCGGCACGTCGCTCGATCCCGGCGGTGGTCGCAAGCAAGCGCCTCGGGCTCGTCCGCATGGTCGACGAGGAGCCCTCGCTCGAAGACGTCTTCGTGGAACTGGTCGGGGGGAGGTCCTGATGCACGGGTTCGCAGTATTCCTCGGCAAGGAGATGACCGAGATCGTCCGCACGTGGCGCCTGTACGTGGTCCCCGGGATCCTCGTCTTCTTTGGCCTGACGAGCCCGCTCATCGCCGAGGTCACCCCGGCGCTCGTCTCCTCGATGGCAGGTAGCGAGGCTCAAGGGATCGTGATCGAGATCCCGCCGGCGACAACGGTAGACGCGTACCTGCAGTTCAACAACAACGCGATGCAGATCGCCCTCATCGCCCTCATCATCGCGACTGCGGGTGCGATCGCGGGCGAGCGGCGGAGCGGGACAGCGCAGCTCGTGCTGAGCAAACCGGTGTCACGTTCGGCGATGGTCATCGCCAAGGCCGTATCGAACTGGGTCCTGCTCGCGGTCGCGGGTGGTGTGGGTGCGGCGTTGTGTGCCGGAGTCACCGCGATCATGTTCGATACCACGCTGCTTCCGGAGTTCGCGGCGATGGTAGGGGTGTGGTACGCGCTTGCGTCGTTGCTCGTCGCGTTGATGCTGTTGTTCTCGGTGTTGCTGAAGTCGCAGGCGGGAGCGGCTGGGGCGGGGATCGCCGTGTTCTTCGCGATGTCGATCCTCACGATATGGGACGTTGCGCGCGACTACTCGCCGGTGGGCCTGCTCGGCCTCGGCGACCGCATCGTGCTCGGCCAGCCGGATCTCTCGATCGCGTGGCCGGTGGCCACGTCGATAGCGGCGGCGCTCGTGCTCGTGGGGCTCGCAGCACTCGCGTTCAAACGGCAGGAGGTCTAGCGCACCTGCGCGCGGCTCGCGTACGCAACAAGGGCGCCCGCCGGGCGCCCTTATCGCATGCGTGTCGTATCGCGGTCGTGTCCGGGTCAGCACCCGGCGTAGCTGCTCGCCTCACCGTCGAGTTCGATGTGGTCGGCTTCGACGGCGCTGACCGCCTCGAAGACCTCGCGGATCCGCTCGTTAGTGGCGCGCTCGGCGAACTGGCGGTACAGGCGCGAGGCGCGCTGCTCGCGCTCGACCGACTCGGCGATATTCGCGCACCAGTCGCTCGAGACCTCCAGTGGGACGTTGAGGTCCTCGGGCTCCTCGAGGCTCGCTAGCTTGCAGAACAGCTCGCAGTGTTCGGCCTCGACCTTCGCGAGACGTTTGTACGCCGAGGAGAGCACGTGCTCGTCTTTGTGCTGCGCCATGCCGAGGTAGAAGCGGGTGTTGGAGCGTTCGAGCTCGATCGAGGCCTTGAGGTCCTCGCGCTCGATCTCCGTCAGCTGGACCTCGTTGATGTCGGCAGGGTACTCCGGCGAGTCGACGATGTACTCGCGGTGAGCACCACAGAACGGGCAGTGTGAGGGCGCCTCGGTCCCCAGGTAGGTCTCACCGCATATCCGGCACCGCAACATCTTCATGACGTGTGCTCCTCTCGTGGCATCGGCTGAAAGATCGGCTGAGCGACGACAGGTTGTCGCGCTCGCTCCCTAGCAGATTCGATACCCACTCCGGGACATCACGCACCGATGGCGTCTGCGATGGCCTCCCCGAAGCGCCGGGCGGCCTCGGGACCGTTTGCGGTGATGATGCGGCCGTCGACCGTGACCGGCTCGCCCGTCCAGATCGCGCCGTGAGCCACGAGGTCCTCCTGTTGCGTCGCGAACGCAGTGGCCCGCACGCCGTCGAGCAGGCCGGCGTGCGCGAGCGTGGAGGGCGCGATGCAGATCGCCGAAAGCACGCGACCGCTCTCGAGCGTGTCGTGCGCGAGCGCGTGTGCCTCCGGGTCGTCGAAGTACACGGACGCTCCCGCACCGCCTACGAACACGACTGCGTCGTAGTCGCGCGCGCTCGCGTCACTCACGCGAACCGTTGCCTCCGCGGTCATGCCGAGCTTGCCTCGGCACGTCCCGGTCTCTACGCTCGCGGTGACGACTTCCGCTCTCCGCTCCTCGAGGACCTCTTTCGGGTGCGCGTACTCCTCGTCGCGGAACACCTCTTGTGCGATGACCATGAGTACTCGCTTCATGGGAACTCCTCACATCGAATCTGTGTCGTGTGAGACTATACCCGCGGCGTTAGGCACGGGCCTGGCGGCACAGCAGACGCCGGGCTTCTTCTAGGCTCCACGCTCGGCGGCGGGTGCGCTATAGTGTGTACAACTTTGTGCACACACGGTCTCGCGTAGCCTGGCAGAGGCCGTCGCCGTCAGGGAGGGGAACCCGCACATGGACACCTTCACCGCGCTCAACGATGGGATCTCCGCGCGTATCGGCGCGTTCATCGAGCGGCGCGACGCGCTCAAAGAGGCCGACCGTTACTTCTACCTGCAGCCCACTACCGGGCGCACCAACCACCGGGTCACCATGGCCGACGGCCGGGAGATGGTGCAGCTCGCCTCCTACAGCTACCTCGGGCTCATCGGCCATCCGCGCATCGAGGCTGCAGCCAAGGAAGCCATCGACACGTACGGGACCGGTGCGGGCGGCGTGCGGCTGCTGACCGGCACGACCGACCTCCACGAGCGCCTTGAGGCACGCATCGCCGCGTTCTCCTCGCGCGAGGACGCGTGCGTGTACTCGAGCGGGTACGTGACCAACGTCGCGATCATCACGGGCCTGATGGGCCCGGGAGACCTCGTGCTCATGGACAAGCTCGACCACGCGAGCATCGTCGACGGCTGCTTGCTGTCCGGCGCGAAGTGGCGCACCTACCGCCACAACGACATGGACCACCTGGAGAAGCTGCTCTCCCAGGCCGCCGGCGAGTACAACACCATCCTCGTCGTGGCTGACTCGGTGTTCTCGATGGACGGCGACATCATGGACCTGCCGAGGACCCGCGAGCTCTGCGACCAGTACGGCGCGCGGCTCATGGTGGACGAGGCGCACTCCGTGGGCTCGCTCGGAGCGACCGGACACGGCGTCGAGGAGCACTTCGACATGGTCGGCTCGATAGACCTGAAGATGGGCACGCTCTCCAAGTCGATCCCGAGCATCGGCGGGTACCTTGCCGCATCCGCCGAGATCGTCGATTACCAGCGCCACATGTCGCGCCCGTTCATCTTCTCGGCCGCGCTGCCTCCCGCGCAGACCGCCGCCGCGATCGCCGCGTTCGACGTCATCGACGACGAGCCAGAGCGGGTCGCCAAGCTGCACGAGGTCACGCGTCGCTACACCGACGGTCTCAAGGCGCAGGGCTGGGACACGATGGACTCGCAGACGTGCGTCGTGCCGGTCCTCGTGGGCGATGAGGCCAAGACGATGGACCTCACGCGGATGCTCTTCGACAGGGGCGTGTTCGTGTGTCCCATCGTCCACCCCGCCGTGCCGCGTGGCATGGACCGCCTGAGGACGTGCCTCATGTCCACCCACACCGAGGCCGACATCGACCAGGCGCTCGACGCGTTCGCCGAGGCCGGCGCAGCGCTCGGGCTCACGTAAGCTGCGGCTGCGGGACCCGGCTTGAGCGCGAGCGACTCTCACAGCGAAACGAGCACTTCGAAGCCGGTCATGTTCGCGTCCGTTGCTGCAGCACTCTTCATCGGCGCCTACCTCTTCATTCCTCACGACGCGCCGTACGGCTCGACGGCGATCAGGATCGAACTCGTCATGTACTCGCTCGTGCATGCGGTCGCGTTCGTGGCCGCCGCGCGTGTCGCGCTATGGGTGTCGCCGTCCGAGCGCACCTTCTGGGGACTCCTCTCGGCAGCACTTGCGCTCGTGTTCGTCTACGACCTGCCGTGGACGATTGCGGTATGGAACGGCAATCCGCCCCCTGCGACTGAGACGTTCGCATCGACGCTGCTCGCGCTCGTCCCGGCGGCCGTCTTCTACGTGCTCATCGTCTCGATGACTCACGTGCGGAGCCACGCGTGGCCGGTACGCGCGCGGTTCGCGCTCTCAGGTGCGATCGCGTTGGTGATCGTCTTTGCAGCGTATTTCGTCCTCGTCACACGTCCGCTCTTGGCGTCGTGGGGCCTTACAGAGCCCCCTGTCCTTCTGCGAGGGACGCTGCACGCCGTCATCGGCATCGGGATGCTCATGGGCGTCGCGGCGATGCTCGCTGGACTCAAGGCGAGTGCCTGGAAGCCGTGGGAGAAGCTCCTGGTAGCCGGGTTCGCGGTGTACGGAGTGACACTTGCGATGACGCCCTACTACTACGTAAACACACGCGTCACTTCGTCCTTTGCCGCGCAGGTCCACGAGGCGGCACTCATGGCGGGCCCCGCGCTCGTCGCGCTGGCGGCTCTATCGCGCTTGCTCGCCGGTGGCCAGGAGGCCCCGCTCCGCCGCACCGTGCCGATCGGGCCAGCGCGAGCGTGGAGGGCGGCGGTGGTGGCGTGGATAGCACTGGCGGCGATCGTCGTGTTCGCGGTCTGGTCCGTCAGCGCCGAGAGCGGCTCGGTCGACCAGCGGCTCGCGCTCGCATCGGCGGTCGTGCTTCTCGGCCTGCTGGGCTTCTACATCCTCGCGGCAGCATTCGAGGCCGCCGAGCTCATGGCTGCACTCACTCGAGACCGGGTGTCCGGCGCTCATACGGTCGACTACTTCAACGAGCAGCTTGCACGCGAGGTTGATGTTGCACGCAGATGCGGTGAGCCGCTCGCCGTCCTTGTGATCGATGTCGATGGCTTCCACCGATACGTGAGTGTGCACGGCGCCGAGTCGGCGGAGCGGTCGCTCAGCGACGTCGCAGCTGTCATCAGCCGTGTCGTTGGCGGGGCCGCTAGGACAGCGCGAATCGAGGACAACTTGTTCGCATGCGTGGTGTCCGGGCACGCTCGCACAGCGGCAGAAACAGTCGCCGAGGAGGTAAGAACCGCGGTTCGAAGCGAGACTCTGCTGACCGTGTCGGTGGGCGTGGGAGTCTTTCCGGAGCACGGCGTCGAGGCAGCCGATCTCGTCGAGAGTGCCGCGGCTGCGTTGCGATGGGCTAAGGTCCACGGCAAAGATCGCGTCGAGGTCTTCTCCGAGGAGCACCGTCGCAGTGAGGTCCACCAACTCGAGACCGGAGCGCTCCGTGCGCAGTCGCATCTCGCCTCGCTCCGTGCCCTGGCCGCAGCGGTCGACGCGCGCGACCCCGACACCCGCTACCACTCTCAGGGCGTCGCGGATCTTGCGGTGCTCGTGGCGCGCGAAATCGGGTTGCCGGAGGAACGTGTCCGCTCTCTCGAGCAGGCGGCCCTCATGCACGACATCGGCAAGATCGCCGTTGCAGACGCGATCCTCGTGAAGCCCGGCCGGCTCACGCCCCGCGAGTTCGAGCAGATGAGGGAGCATCCCGTCCTCGGGGCTCAGGTCCTCGCGTCGAGCACGCTTGGCGAGGTTGCCCCTTGGATACGCGCCCATCACGAGCGCTGGGACGGCGAAGGGTACCCCGACGGGCTCTCTGGACCGGCCATTCCGCTCGAAGCACGCATCATCGCGGTCTGCGATGCCTATGAGGCCATGACGTCGCACCGATCGTACCGGTCTCGGCTGTCGCCTGCTGCGGCACTGCAAGAGATCGATCTCAACATGGGGCTCCAGTTCGATCCTGACGTGGCCGAGGCGCTGATAGGCGTCGTGCGCATGAGTGTAGACCGAGCGTGACCATCGGCTAGAATCGCTTGAAGGGCGGCATGGGGGGCTGCCGCCGATGTCGACTCGCACCGAGAGCATGGGCGCATGCGGGAGGAGGAGAGGGAGACGGAGCGCGCGTCCCCATCGTTGTCTGAGGAGCGAGCGCTGACCGGCGCCGTCCTTCTGCGTGCGGGTGTCGCGGCCGTGCTCCTCTTCGTCATCCTGCGAACCATCGGAGCGTTCGAGTCAACCGCGGCGACCGTCGCGCGCCTATACTTCCTGAGCGTGACTATCGCAGCTTTCGTGGCGAGTGCCTACGCAGTGCGCTCTGCACGCGGAGGCCCTGGCGCATGGACCTGGTCGTTGCTTGCAGCAGCGCTCGCGGCTTTGGCGCTCGGTGGTGTCTGGTTGAACGCGCAGCGGTTGTTCGGGCGCGCCGACGTGCTCGTCGTGCCCTCCCTGTTCGACGGTGCCAATATCTCCGCTGCGGCTCTCCTTCTGGCGGCGGCCGCCTCGCGTGTCGCATTTGCGACGACCGAACCTTCTGTTCGCATCAGGCGCGCCGCCGATGTCGCGGGCACGTTGGTGGTCGTGTTCGGCGTGGCATATGCGGTCTTCTCCCGCATGCTCGACACGCCCACAGCTGACGTGGTGTGGAGTTCGTTCTACATGGCTGCCGGCTTCGGTGTGATCGCGGCTGCCATCATGCTCGCGGTAGGGTTCAGGCGCACACCGTGGTCCGGTTGGGAGCGGTCCTTCGTTGCGGCGCTCGGCGTGTACGGATGGGTGCTTCTCTGCTACCCGGTATGGCATCGTGCGGCGGCGACACCCACCCTCGAATTCGTCGAAGTGCTGGTCGAGGCATCGCTGCTTACTGCACATGTGCTCCTCGTGGCAAGCGCGGCGACCTTCACGGTGGCCCAATATAGGGGCACCGCGCCCGTGTGGACCTCGAGGTGGACGGGCTTGCCGTCCTCGACGTCGATCTCGCTCATCGTGTCGAGCGTTTCGGTGGTCGCCGTGCCGCTGTTCGGTCTCGCGGCGCTCTCGGCTCCCCGGGGATCTTCAGACTCGATCGTATATGTCGCGCTGGCAGCGATGTCGTGCGCAGCTGTGGTCGCGCGCACGTCGATCGCGGGGCTCGAGACCGGCTTGCTGCGAGCGAGCGTTTCGCGCGACGTACTGACGGGGGTGCTCGATCGAGGGGCCGCTCGCGCAACGATCATCGAGTGCGAGCGCACGGCCGTCCGGTACGGGGAGCGCTTCTCCGTTATCGTCTTCGACCTCGACGACTTCGGCGTCGTGAACACGTTGTATGGACCGGAGGAGGGTGATCGCCTCATCGCACGGGCTGCAGAAGCGGTGTCCGCCGCCATCCGGCCCGACGTGCTCGGCCGCCTCGGTGGGGACGAGTTCGTAGCAGTACTCAGCGAGGCGGATCGCATGATGGCTGCGCGGACCGCCGAGGAGATGCGTGCAGCGCTCGCAGGCGTGCACACATCGTCCGGGCTCGCTCTGACCGCGTCGTGGGGCACCGCGACCTACCCGGACGATGCCGACAGCGTCGACGTCCTCATGATGCGAGCCGACAGCGCGCAGTACTGGGCCAAGCACCACGGCAAGGACCGGGTGGTCCAGTACGAAGCGTCCTCGCTCGGCGTGCTCGATGAAGTCAGCCGCTTCATCCGAGAACAGGAGACCGATGAGTACGCGATGCTGGTCGCCGTGTCCCGGATGTGTCACGAATCCATCGAGGGACACCGCCACCATGCACGAAACGTCGCTGCCCTTGCCGTCCTCGTCGCGCGGCGTCTCGGTCTCGACGGGCCGGACATCCGTGACATCGAGTTGGCGGCCCTCGTGCACGACATCGGGATGATCGCGATAGGTGCCGACACCGATGCACCACCAGGAGCGCGTTGTGCGGGAACGAACCGATGTCATCCCCCGATCGGCGCATCGATACTCGCCTCCACGTCGTTCTCTCGGCTCGCGCCGGTCGTCCGAGCCCACCACGAGCGGTGGGACGGAAGCGGACACCCCGACGGCCTTGCCGGCGCCCAGATACCACTCGCGACGCGCATCATCAGCGTATGCGATGCTCTCGAGCGCCTGACCGCGGGCGACCGAGGTCGCGGACCGCTCTCCCGCCCGGCAGCGTTGCACGAGCTCGACCAACAGATGGGGACCGCCTTCGACCCCGAGGTCACCGAGGCGCTGATCGAGATCGTGGGAGAGAGCGTCGTGCTCGGCTGGGAGGAGGAGCCGGTGTGGTAGCGACCGAGCTCACCCCACTAGCACATCTCGCGAGACGTGCCGGGTGGATCCTGTTCGCCGTGCTCATCGGGACGCACGTGATGCTCGCTGTGCCGCTCGGGGGCGAGCGTAGCGAAGTCATGCTGTCGTGGGGTCTCGGGATGGTGCCGATGGCGATGTCTGCCATCGGCTCGTGGGTGGTGTTCGCGCGCGTGCGCGGGGAGGAGCGCCGGTTCTGGGGGCTGCTCGCGGTTGCTACGACGCTGCTCTTCTGGAGCGAGCTGTACTTCGTGTACTGGGTGCTGAGGATCGACCCCCTCGGCCCGCAGCTTCCGCACCCGTTCGAACTCGTGCAGACAGCCGCTGCACTCGCGTTCTTCGCGCTCGTGATGTCGCTGACGCGGTTCGGCGCCGAGCCATTCGTGGTGCGCGTTCGCTACTACCTCGACATCGTCGCAGTCGTGGTCGTGGGATACGCAGTCGTGTACCGGTTCGTGCTCGACCCGCACTTCGCCGAGATTCCCAGGCGGTCGCTCGGTCTCGTACTCGTCGGCTCGGCGTACCCGGTTCTCGGCACGGTGATGATCGTTGCGACGTTCGGTACGCTGGTGGGGTTCAAGGCCTTCAAGTGGCGCGCGTGGGAGCGCTTCGTGGCTCTGGCCGTCACCATCTACTCGCTGGGTATCCTCGGCTGGCCGTGGTGGTATCTTGCGTTTCAGACGGCGGCCGAACCCAAGGTCATCGGCTCGATCCTGGAGTACATCTTCACGATCGGGCACTATCTGTTGTTCATGGCGGTTGTGTACCGGTTGACGGAGCGCGATGCGGAGCCGGTACCGCGCATGGTGCGTGCTCCGGTCGACGTGCCTCCGCACGTCGCGGCAGTCATCCCCGGAGCTCTGGCGGTCGCGGTTCCTGTCATCGCCGCTTCATCGCTCACGGCCACCGGCTCCGAGGTCCCGACCGTCACGCTCACGCTCGCACTCGCACTCGCGTGCGTGCTCGTCGTGCGCAGCTGGCTCGTGACGGTGGAGCGGTCGCACCTACTCGAGCGCAGCGTGAGGGACTCGCTGACCGGGATGCGCAACCGCCGCGCGTTCGAGACGGCGCTGTGCAGGATCGCCGGTGACCGGTCCGAGGGGCCTATCGCTGTGGTGGCCTTCGACATCGACGGGTTCAAGCGCTTGAACGAGATAGGCGGGCATGCGCAGGGTGACCGCGTGCTCAAGGAGGTCGCGACCATCGTGACAGAGTGCGTCGCGCTTGAGGCGGATCGCGCGTTCCGCCTGTCGGGAGACGACTTGCTCGTGCTCGTGCCAGATGCCGATCTCGCACACGTGCGGCCGCTCGTCCGTCAGTGCGTCGATCGAGTGTCGGAGGACGTGAGCGTGGCGGGTCTGCCCGTGTCCCTCACCGCCGGCATCGCTCTGTACACCGGTGATGTCGACGACCCGGAGACGGCGCTTCGGCACGCGCTCTCTGCTCAGCGGTGGGCGAAATCGCACGGCACTCGTGTGGCAAGTTTCGACGACACCGCACGCGGGGTACCTGGCGAGCGCACCGAGACCGCCAAGGACGGCGCCGTGCGTACGCTCGCCTACGCGCTGAGTACCGCGATCGATTCGACCGAGCCAGGCATGGACGGTCACTCGCGTTCGGTCGCGGACGTGGCGGTGAGGTTGGCCAAGGAGATGGGTTTCGGCCCGGGTCGTGTACGGGCCATCGAGGTCGCGGCACTTCTGCACGATGTCGGGAAGCTGGCGCAGCGCCACCAGGCCGAGGACCCAGCGGACGCCGCGGATCGAAGCATCGCCGATGACCCTGACGGCTCTGCGCACGCTGCTGCGGGCGAACACTTCCTGCGTACCGCGCGGATGCCCCACCTCATTCCGTGGGTGCGCGCGCACCACGAGCAGTGGGACGGGCGTGGTGGACCGGACGGACTCATCATGGAGGCGATCCCGCTCGAGGCGCGCATCATCGCGGTCGCCGATGCGTTCGACGCGTTGCGCCGCGGGCGGGACAGCGCGGGGCCCCTCGGCCATCACGGCGCTCTGCGCGCACTCGAACTCGAGGCGGGCAGGCGCTTCGACCCGACCGTCGTGCACGCGCTCGTCAAGCAGTTGTGGCCCGCCGAGGACCTCTTTGCCCGTAGGGCGAGCGGGGATGCGCTAGCCCAGTGACGCGATGATTTTCGAGACGTCCCGAGGCTCCTCGGCCCGCCGCCATCCGGGCTCGGCCGCCGCGTCGACATCCGCGTTGTACGACGGCAACTCCTCGTCGAGGTAGTAGATGCCGATCGGCACCCGGCACTCCTCGGGCGTGCACATCATCTCGTGGAACGTCGTGAGCGACAGGTCGAACGCCGCCGTGCGGTCCGAGGCATCGTGTGCCGTGTCCTCGAGCTTGTAGACGCGCTCGCGGAACCACGTGAACGTGTTCAGCTTGTTGAACGTGACGCATGGCTGGAAGACGTCGACGAGCGCGAAGCCGCTGTGGGTGAGCGCCTTCTTGTAGAGCTCGGTGAGGTGGGGGATGTCGCCGGCGAAACCGCGCGCGACGAACGACGCGCCTTGCGCGAGCGCCAGACCGATAGGGTTGACCGGCTCCTCGAGCACCCCGTCGGGGGTCGAGACGGTCTTGACGAGGTGATCGGTCGTGGGGGAGGCCTGCCCGGTGGTGAGTCCGTAGATCTGGTTGTTGTGGGCGATGCACGTCAGATCGATGTTGCGACGCACCGAGTGGACGAAGTGGCCCATCCCGAGCCCGTAGCCGTCTCCGTCGCCCATCTCGACGACGACCTTGAGGTCGGGGCGCGCGAGCGAGAGCGCGGTGGCGACGGGGAGCGCGCGTCCGTGGAGCGCGTGGAACCCGGCGGTCTTCGTGAAGTCGGCACCGTTGCCGTGGCATCCGATGCCCCAGACGATCGAGTAGTCGTGGAACTCCATCTCGAGCTCTGAGAACGCGCGCTTGAGCGCCTCCCACATGCCGTAGTTCCCGCAGCCGGGGCACCACGTGGGCTTGTTTGCGGTCGTGTACTCCTTGACGGCGGGCATCAGGCGAGCACCTCCTTGACGAACGCGTAGACCTGCTCGGGTGAGAACGGCCGCCCGTCGTAGCGGTGCAGCGTGTGTTCGACGTCGGTCAGACACTCCTGCCGCACGAGTCCCTGCAGCTGGCCGGTGTAGTTGCCCTCGATGATGGCGGTGCGCTTCGCCGAAGTGAGGAACTGCGAGATCTCGTCGGCAGGGAAGGGCCAGACGGTGACGACCTGCATCATGTTCACTGCGATGCCGTCTCGCTCAAGCCACTTCATCGCCTCCCTCACGGGCATCTTGGTCGAGCCGAAGAGCACTATGGAAAGGTCCGCCTCTTCGGGACCGTAGTATGCGGGCGGCGGCACCATGGTGCGTGCCAGGGCCATCTTGCGCATCCGCTTCTCGTTCTGGGCGACACGGACTTCGGCGATCTCGCCTTGCGCGCCGTATCCGTGCTCATCGTGCTCGTAGGAGTTCACGACCTGTTCCGCCCCGGGTACGCCCGGCAGGGCTCTCGGCGAGACCCCGGATTCAGTGACCCGGTAGCGTGCGTACTCCTCGACCTCGCCCTCGGTGATGAGTTCACCCCGGTCTATCTCGACACGTGATGAGTCGAACGGCGGAATCGACTGGCGGTTGTCCGAGAGGTAGGAGTCGCCGAGCAGGATGACAGGGGTCTGGAGCACGTCGGCAAGATTGAACGCCTGCCATGTCAGGTGGAACGCGTCCTCGCGGTCTCCAGGAGCGAGGATGACGCGAGGGAACTCACCTTGCGCGGCGTGAATCGCATAGCGCAGGTCGCTCTGCTCGGTCCATGTGGGCATACCGGTAGCAGGTCCGGGTCGGGTGAACAAGCCGACCACGACCGCGGACTCGCTCACACCTGCGAGTCCGAACGCCTCGACCATGAGGGCGAATCCGCCTCCGGAGGTGGCGCACATCGACCGTGTTCCGCCAAATGCGCCACCGACCACCATGTTCATCGCCGCGATCTCGTCCTCCGTGTGCTTCACGACCACATCGTACCTCTCGGCGTGCCTGGCGAAGAAGTGAAGGAGGCTCGATGCGGGCGTCATCGGGTAGGCACAGTAGAGTCCAAGACCTGCTGCCAACGCGGCGGCACCGGCTGCTTCGTTCCCGTCGACCAGGATGCGCTCGATGTCGCGATCGAGCGGCACGACGTCGTACGGGAACGCGCACTCATGATCCCGTGCATGCTCGTAGCCTGCCGTCGCGCATGCGATGTTCTGCTCGGCGATCTCGGGCGCCTTGTGAGCGAACTGTTGCTCGATGGACCCGGTGAGGTACTCGAGCGGGAAGCCCATGTGCCCCAGGACCGCACCGAGGGCCGCGGTGTTGCGCATGATGGGGATTCCGCCTGCGTCGTAGACGATGTCTTTCAGCGGGACGGGGATGGTGCACA
>SLCP01000194.1 GCA_007125735.1 Coriobacteriia bacterium
AGGCGCGGCGCGACAGCCGCAAGGGCAGACAGCGCGGTGTCGAAAGCGACGGGTGTGGTAACGAGAGAATAGCCGGCCGGCTCGGGTAGCGCCTCAAGCGTGAACTCGGGTATCCGCACACTCATGACGTTGCGTTCGGCAACGTGCGCGATCGGCTGCGGATTCCCACTGGCAAGCGCCCCTGCAAGCGAAGCCCGGCCGGCGGCACCGCGAGCGACCGCGACCGTGCCGTACGCGGCGAACAGTTCGCGTTCGACCTCGGCACGAAGCCTGCGGCTCTCGCCGATGCGGGCGAGGAACTCCTTCATGAGCTCATCGAGCTTGTCCTTGAGCAGCTTGTGGCCACGCTGGGCGACCTGCCGCCGGCTCCGCAGCTTCATGAGTTCCATGCGATTGGGATTCACGCGCATCTGTGCCACGTCAGCTCACCGACTTCCACAGCGCGAACGCGACCACCGCGATCACCGCGATGATGTTCACCGCACGCAACGCGATCACGCCCTTCGATGGCTGCACGCCCGACGCGGCGAGCGCGCGAGCGCCCACGACGTGCAGCGCGACGAGCACTACGAGCAACACCGCGACAGCTGTCCACATCGCTATCACGACGCGTTCATCGCCCCCTCGACCGCCGCGGCCTCCATGGCCGGGAGGTACTGCTCGATGTACTCGTCCTTGATGCGCTTGAGTTCGCCGCGCGGCAGGAGGGTGGCAAGCTGCCATCCGATCTCGAGCGTACGCCCGATCGCACGGTCATCATGCTCGCCCTGGCGGATGAAGCGGTTCTCGAACGCATCGGCGAACGCGGCGAACGCGGTATCTGCCTCAGACAGGGCGGCCTCTCCGAGAATGACCGCCAGCTCCTTGGCCTGGATGCCGCGAGCGTAAGCGCCGAACAACTGGTTCGAGAGGTCGGCGTGGTCCTCACGGGTCTTGCCCGGACCGATCCCCTTCTGCTTGAGTCGAGAGAGAGACGGCAACACCGCGACCGGCGGATAGACGCCGCGACGGTGCAGATTGCGGTCGAGGATGATCTGCCCCTCGGTGATGTAGCCGGTGAGGTCGGGGATCGGGTGCGTCTTGTCGTCCTCGGGCATCGTGAGGATCGGGATCTGCGTGATAGAGCCGCTCTTGCCCTTGATGCGGCCGGCGCGCTCGTAGAGCGTGGCGAGGTCGGTGTAGAGGTAGCCGGGGAAACCTCGCCGTCCCGGGACCTCCTTGCGCGCTGCCGAGACCTCGCGGAGCGCCTCGCAGTAGTACGTCATGTCGGTGTAGATGACGAGCACATGCATGTCGCACTCGAACGCAAGGTACTCCGCGGCGGTGAGCGCCATGCGCGGTGTGGCGATTCGCTCGACGGCCGGGTCGTCGGCGAGGTTCAAGAAGAGCACCGCCCGCTCGATGGCGGCGGTCTGGCGCAACTCGCTCATGAAGAAATCGGCATCCTCGAAGGTCACACCCATCGCCGCGAACACCACCGCGAACGCGCCTGATTCCTCCCCTGCCACCGCCGCCTGACGGGCGATCTGAGCCGCAAGCTGGTTGTGCGGTAGTCCCGAGCCCGAGAAGATCGGCAGCTTCTGCCCGCGCACGAGCGGGTTGAGCCCGTCGATCGACGAGATGCCCGTCTGGATGAAGTCGTCGGGGAAGTCGCGCGCGGTCGGGTTGATCGGCGAGCCGTGGATCGACAGGCGCGCCTCGGGCAGGATCTCCGGTCCTCCATCGCGCGGACGACCGAGTCCGTCGAACACGCGCCCGAGCATGTCGCGCGACACGCCGAGCGTCATCCCCTTGCCGAGGAAGCGCACCTTGGTGTCCGCGGGGTTCGAGCCCCGCGTGCCCTGGAACGCCTGTACGAGTGCGATGTCCTCGTTCACCTCGAGCACGTTACCGAGGCTCGAGGTGCCATCGGGGAACTCGAGTTCGACGAGCTCCCCGTAGGTCACACCGGAGACGTCCTCGACCAGCATGAGCGGGCCGACGATATCGCGAGTTGTCATGTACTCTCGCTCCACGCTACTCCCCCTCCATACGACAGAGCGCCATGAGTTGCTGCTCTATCTCGTCCTCGATCTCGCCGAACTCACCCATCTGGTCCTCGGCAAGGTACTTGGCTCGCGTTATGCGCTCGCGTACCGGCACGGCGAACATGTTCTTGAGCGACGCGCCGCAGCCGAACGCCGCAAGCGCGGTCTCGTGGAAGAGCAGGATGAGCTTCAGCAAGCGGTCCTGCTTGGCGAGCGACGTGAACTGGTCGTCGTCGCGAAACGCGTTCTGCTGCAGGAAGTCCTCGCGGATCGACTTCGCGGTCTCCATAACGACCTGCTCCTCGGGCGAGAGTGCTTCCACGCCCACGAGCCGCGCGATCTCGGCGAGCTCGCTCTCTCGCTGCAAGAGTTCCATGCACTGGTCGCGCCGGCTGCGGAACTCCTCGCCCACCGCCTCGCGCCAGTACGGCGCGATCTTGTCGAGATAGAGCGAGTAGCTCACGAGCCAGTTGATCGCCGGGAAGTGCCGCTCGTAGGCAAGCCGGTCCTCGAGCGCCCAGAATACCTTCACCACGCGCAGCGTGTTCTGCACGACCGGCTCGGAGAGGTCGCCGCCGGGAGGTGAGACAGAGCCCACGACCGAGACCGAGCCGGTGCGCTCGGCGCTCTCCTCGGCGGGGCCCTCAGCGGTGTCGAGCGCGCGCCCGAGCGTGACGACCTTGCCGGCGCGCTCGTAGAACGCGGCGAGCTTCGTGCCGAGGTAGGCGGGGAAGCCCTCCTCGCCCGGCATCTCCTCAAGGCGGCCGGAGATCTCGCGCATCGCTTCTGCCCACCGCGATGTCGAATCGGCCTGCAACACGACGTTGTAGCCCATGTCGCGGAAGTACTCGGCCATGGTGATGCCTGTGTAGACGCTCGCCTCGCGGGCGGCGACCGGCATGTTCGACGTGTTGGCGACGAGCACGGTGCGACGCAGCAGCGGCTCGCCGGAGTAGGGATCGGTGAGCTCGGGGAACTCCATGAGCACGTCGGTCATCTCGTTGCCGCGCTCTCCGCAGCCGATGAAGATGACCACCTCGGCGTTTGACCACTTGGCGATCTGGTGCTGGGTGACGGTCTTACCGGCGCCGAACGGGCCGGGGATACATGCAACGCCACCCTTGAGCAGCGGGAAGAACGTGTCGATGACCCGTGTCCCCGTGACGAGCGGCTCGGCGAGCGAGATCTTGCGGCGGTACGGACGAGCGACGCGCACCGGCCATGCGTGCATCAGTTTGAGGTCATGAGTGGTGCCGTCCTCTGCGACGAGCCGCCCGACCGTGTCGGTCACGGTGTACGTGCCGCTCTCGAGGTGCTCGAGTCGGCCAGCGGTCTTCGGGGGAACGAGGATGCGCTGCGCGATGACCTCGTTCTCCTGGACGATACCGATGACGTCACCACCCTCGAGGTGCTCGCCTGGCTTGGCGGTCGCGTGGAACGCCCACTGTTTCTCGCGGTCGAGTCCGGGCGCGGTCACACCGCGAGCGAGGAACGCGCCTGACTGCGCTTCGAGCACGTCGAGCGGACGCTGGACGCCGTCGTACACGGCACCCATCATCCCAGGTCCGAGCTCCACTGAAAGCGGCGCTCCCGTCGAGACGATCGGATCTCCCGGGCCGAGGCCCTCGGTCTCCTCGTAGACCTGGATCGACGCGCGCGTACCGCGCATCTCGATGATCTCGCCCATGAGGCCCTCGTCGCCCACGCGGACGAGGTCGTACATCTTCGAGCGCACGAGACCCTCGGCCACGACCAGCGGGCCGGCGACTTTGACGATACGTCCCTGTTCGAGATCTGACATCTAGCCGTCCTCTTCTCTGATGAACACCTTCGTGCCGAGCGCTCGCTCGATGGCGGCGTCGATCTTGGCCTGACCCATCCCGCCCGCGCTTCCGGCACCGGGGATCACGGTTACCGCGGGCAGCGACACGTCCGCATGCCCCGCGATGAGGTCTTCGATCTCCTCGTACACCGCCTCGGTCACGAGGACAGCGGCGTACTCTCCGCCGGTGAGCTCCGCCCAGATCCCGCGGGCGGCCGAGGGCACCGCGAGCGGGAAGACCGCGAACCCGAGCGGGCGGAATCCCGCCACGCTCGTCGCATCCCCCACGATCGCGACCTTGCGCATGCTCACGTCACATCACGTCCTCGAGCCGAGAGCGCAGCACCTCGCGCGGCACGCCGGCAAGCGCGCCGATGAGCAGGGTGCGCAACGCGGTCACCTCGGCGAGGCGCTCCATGACGTAACCGAGCACGGGCTCCGGGCCGATCGCGATGAGACGGCTCGTGCGCACGAGACGCGCCCGGTGGACGTCGGCGGCGACGTCGAAACGCTCGGGATCGGTAAGCGCGTCAGGGTCGATTCCGCGCAGCGTGCCGGTGGCCGCAAGGCGCGCGGCGGCCTCTGCGATCGGCAGGCGGTAGAACGAGACGAGCCGTGCCCGCGGGATGCGACCCCCGGGGACGAACCGGCTCTCCATCCGTGCCACCGGCACGTTGCGCGCTCGCCCGCGGATGAACGCTCGCGCATTGCCGAGGTCGGCTTCGAGCGCGAAGAGCGCTGCGAGGAACGGGCTCTTCGCACGCTTCACGATGTCTGCAAGCGCGGCGTAGAGCTCCGCGTCCACCGCCTCGTCGAGGCGTTCCACATCGAGGGCTCCCTCGGCCACCTCGATCGCCGCGCGTATCCGGCGCTCGGCCGTTCGCAAGAAAGAGGGCAGGCCCTCCGCGGGCCCCGAGAACGCCTCGACTGGCGTAGCGCCGAGCCGCGACAGCAGCTCGTCGGGCTCGATGCCGAGCGCCTCTGCTTTCAGGCGGCCCTTGAGGTTCTCGAAGTCGTGCCTGGCCCGGAAGTAAGCCACGAGCGGCTCGGGCAGGTTCGCTCGGCCGAGGAACTCCGCGTAGAGGTCGGCCACGGCGGCCTCGAGCCCTCGCTCGATACCCTCGGTGTGGTGCGCGCGCTCGAGGTAGCCGCCGTAGATCGTCTCGCCGAGGATCCGGCGGCGCTCGGCGAAGTCCCGGGCGTCGAGCAAGCGCTCGTAGGTGGAGGGCGGCAACATACGGGTCTCGAGCACGCGGACGCGACCTACTGCGAACCCGTAGCGGATCGGATCGACCATGGCACGCGTCGCGCTCACGTGCCCTCCCCGTTCGACTCGTCGTCGAAGAGGACCTCGGCGATGCGCGTGGTGAGCGTGTCGGCATGCTCGGCGACGATCGCGGCAACCGAGATCTCGGTGCGCACGCGGTCTCCTGCCAGGAGCACGCCGTGCGAGATCGCGTCGGTCACGCCCGCGACCTCGACATCCGCGCCAGCCGCAGCGAGCGCAGCGGGCAGCTCGCTTTCGAGGCGCTCGCGATCTGCTTCGGCGATGTGCAGGCGCTCCCCGCCACGTGCGAAGCGCGCAACCTCGGTCGCGATGAGTGCCGCATACTGCGGCGCAGGCCGGGCCTCGAGTCGGGCGACCGCCTCGGCGCGCACACGCTCGACCATCTCGCGCCTGGCCGCGAGCGCGCTGTCGCGCGCCGTGATGCGCGCGCGAGCGAGCCTGGTGCGTGCACCTGCCTCCGCGCGCTCCCGAGCCTCGGCCACGATACGCTCATGCTTCGCCGTCGCCGCCGTGCGCGCCTGCGCGCGCACCTCGTCGGCGGCTTGCTCGGCCTCGAGCACGATGGCATCGGCCTCGCGCGCGGCGTCCTCGGCGATCTTACGCAGGATGTCAGCGAGTGCCACGGCCGCCTACCCCGTCGTGATGTAGAGCATCATGATGATCGTCACGATGAGCGAGAAGACCGCGTAGGTCTCCACGAGCGCAGGGAAGATGAGTGCCTTGCCCGCGTCCTCATCGCGCCGGGCCACCATGCCGGCCGCCCCCACCGCGGTCGCGCCCTGATAGATGCCCGAGATCATACACACGAAGGCGACGGGCAGACACGCGAAGAACACGCGCAACCCCTCGTGCGCCGCGATTTCGACCTCACCGGCGAACACACCGAAGAAGATGAAGACGAGCAGTGCGGTGATGAACCCGTAGATGCCCTGCGTACCGGGCATCGCCGCGAGCGGCAGGATCCGGCCGAACTTGTCGGGGTCCTCGGTCACCACGCCGGTCGCGGCGTTGCTCACGAGCGTGATACCGATGGCAGAGCCGATGCCGCCGCCGATGGCGGCCACCGCGGCTCCGAAGTATGCCCAGTCGATGCCGGACAACCCCATGATGGTCTCGTTCACTACCGTACTCCTCCTTCCGATTCACCCGTTGCCGGGTGCAGTACCACTTGTTTCGTACGTGGAGCGAACGGCGCGAACGGACGGCCGCCCCCCTCGTAGAACTTGCTGAAGAACTCGACGAACTGAAGGCGCGTCGAGTGCACGAAGGCACCGAGCAACGCGATCACCACGTTGAACGCGTGGCCCACCACGAGGATGAGGATCGCGCCCACGAGCCCGACGCCAAAGGGTATCTCGGACACCAACCCGGCGAGGCGGTTCATCGTATCGCCCACGAGCAAGCTCGCCAGCCCGAGTGCCGCAAGACGCGTGTAGGACAGGAAGTCCGAAGCGTACCCCACGAGCCCGTACAGGCCGAGGAGCCCCTTGCCCACCCCTGCAGCGGTGCCGCCCAGCGACCGGTCCACGAACAGCCGCTCGAGCACGCGTCCCTTGAGCACGACGGCCGCACCGAGCGACCACGGCAGCAGCCATCCTATCGTAGCCGGCCACACGAGCACGACTCCCACCACGAGAAAGAGCGCGATCGTCGTCAGCTCTTCGAAGAGTGCACCGGCCACGTCGCCGGCCTTGATGCGCCGGTACGCGTTCACGATGACGCCGAGCGACACATGAACCACGCCGAGGGCGACCGAGAACGCGAGCATGATCATGATCCCGGGCAAGGGGTCGACGATAGGCTGATAGCGCAGGAACGCCGGAAGCGACTCCTCGGAAAGCGCGAAGTACGAACGCGTCGCCACGCCGACGATCGCCGAGGCGACCCCTCCCAGCATGAGCAGGTCCATGAACTTGCGCACGCCGGGTGCGACGTCGAGCTTGTTCTTGATGAGGTACGCAGCGGCAGCGAGGAGCGCGCCGTAGCCCGCATCACCGATGCACAGACCAAAGAAGAAGAAGTAGAACCCGGCGAAGAACGGCGTAGGATCGAGATCGCCGTAGCGCGGGCGTCCGTACAAGTCGGTCAGCACCTCGAAAGGCCTGATAAGCGCAGGGTTGGCGAGCTCGACCGGTACCGCATCCCCCGGCTCGGGCTCCGCGAAGGACACGTCGACGTCGGAGCCCACCGGGGCCAGTGCGGCGACGAGCTCGTTCTTACGAGCAGCGGGCACCCAGCCGGAGGCGACGAACGCGCGCTCGGAGGCGGTGAAGCACCCCTTGACCTCCTCGGCGTCCTTGCGCGTGAGCAGCGCCTGGACGAGCGCGGTCACACGAGCGTGGTGCTCCTCGGCGAGCGCCTCGGCCTCGGACTCGATCTCGGCCTGCTCGGCGGCGATGACCTCGAGCCGCTCGGAGGCGTGGACCCGCTCCTCGGCAGGATAGCCTGTGAGGTCGGGGAAGGAGGCGGCGACGAACTCGGTGAGCAGGAGCGTGGAGCGCACCTCGTCGAGCACGTCGCGGTGCGCCATGACGACCCACGCCTCGCGCTCGGCGGCGCGTCCGACCTCCGCAACGCTCACGTACTCGACCGCGTCCCGGAGCGTCTGGCGGATCTCTGCGGCCGCCGCCTCGGGCACCGTGCCGCAGAACAGCGCTACGTGCTCGGTATCCTGCCACTGCGAGATCTCGAGCCGGAGAGACTCCCACGGGGCGAGTTCGGCGACGAGCGCGTGGAGTCGCGTACGCTCGCGCTCGATGTCGGCGATCCGCTCGGCGATCCGCTCGCACGCCCAGTACAGCCCGACGAACGCCTCGTCCGGCTCGAGCGCATCGAACTCGTCCACCCCGATGTGGACCTTCTCCGAGATGAACGTCGAGAACGGCGCCTCGTACGTGCGGTACCTGCCGAGGAGGTCGCGCGCGAACGTCGCGTCGGCGATGCGCTCCTCGAGCTCTCGCACTCGTTCTGCATCGACCGCGACCGCTTCGAGGTCCGCGAGCGTCACATCGCGCGAGACGATCTCGATGACACCGGCCGCCTGCAGCAGATCGATGGTGGGCCGCAGCGCTCCGCCGTGGCCGAGGACGGTGACCTTCAACATCGGGGCGACAGCCACGGGCGCGATCACCCCTCCACGGCGCGAACGACGGCGTCGACGGCCGTCTCGAAACGGGATTCGGCGGTCGCTAGCACCTGGCCGAGACTCGCCTCGCCATGGGCGATGACACGGCCCGCTTCCGCGTCGGCGTCACGCAGGATGCCGCCGGCGAGCGTCTCCGCCTCGGCGGTGGCGTCGCGGACGGCCGTGCTCGTGATGAGCTCCGCCTCGACTGCGGCCTCCCGTCTGATCTCCGCGGCTCGCTCGCGTGCCGCGGAAAGTGTGTGCCGGGCGGCTTCCTCGGCTCTTAGTATCTCTTCGAGTTTCTGCACGAAAGACCCCAGACCCCTCGACCCGCCCGTTCAACGTGAGCGATTGTAGCACTCACGCGAGCATGCGGGGATGTATCTATGGTGCGTGCTATACTCGACCGGAATCCAGCCCCTCGAACCCCCACGTCTACCCATGTCTTTCGACTCCCCGACCGGCATCCTGCAAACTGCTCCGCGGAGCGCGCGACGCGCGCACGCGGTACGGCGGCGTCGCCTGCGCACACTCGTCGGCCTGAGCGTCCTCGCCGCGATCGCCGCAGCTGTCGTCTTGCTCGCCGGTGAGAGCGACTTCGGTCGAGCAGGCGGGTCGTCAGGAGCGCCGGTCGCCGAGGCGCCCGTGGTCCCGCCCGCCGTCGCCGAGCCCACGGCCACACCCGAGCCCGAGCCGGTGCCGAGCCTCCCCGCCACGCTCACGATCGCAGCCGTGGGCGACATCCACTTCGACCGTCAGGTCAAGCAGCTCATCGAGCGCGAAGGAGGACTCGAGCCGCTCCGCCTTGTAGCAGACCACCTCGCGGCCGCCGACGTGACGGTGGGCAACCTCGAGAGTCCGCTCTCGAACCGTGGCTCGAAGTGGCCCGATAAGGACTACTACTTCCGCGGCGATCCGCGCGGCGTCGAGGGCTTGAAGGCGAGCGGGTTCACCTTCCTCTCCCTGGCCAACAACCACATCCTCGACTACGGGGCAGAGGCGCTCGCCGACACCCTCGACCTGCTCGACACGACCGGCATCGGATACGCCGGCGCCGGCATGGACCGTGCGGCGGCCTGGGAACCGGCGGTTGCGGAGTACGGCGAGACCACCGTCGCGTTCCTCTCGTTCAGCCACATCCTCCCCGCCGGCTTCATCGCGACCGACTCGCGACCCGGCCTCGCGCCCGGCCGCACCGACATGGACGCCGTCACGCGCGCGATCGCGGCAGCTGCACAAGAACACGATTACGTGCTCGTGTCGTTCCACTGGGGCGTCGAGTACGCCGACGAAGCGAACGCCGATCAGGTCAGGGACGGTCGCGCCGCCATCGACGCGGGCGCCGACATGGTGCTCTCCCATCACCCCCACGTCATCCAAGGCATCGAGTTCTACAACGGCGGTCTGATCGCGTACTCCCTCGGCGACTTCGTGTTCGACCATTACTCACGCAAGACCGGCGAAGCGTTCGTCCTCGATGCCGAGCTCGGGCCCCACGGTGTTGCCAACGTGCGTGCCACCCCGGTGTACCTGCAAGGGTTCGGGCAGCCCAAGTTCGTCCACGGCTCCGAGGCTACCTCGATACTCGAGCGCCTCAAGGCGATATCGGGCCCACACGGCACCTCCGTCGTGATCGAGGGCGACATCGCAAGGATAGTGCCGTGACGGGCAACCCTCGCCACGACGATCCTCGCGCCGAGTCGGCAGTAGCGACGGCGCGCAGCGGCACATCCGGGCCTGACACCGCGGCGAGTGAAGCCGCGCGCGCCGCACGCGCGGCCCGCCGCGCGCGCCAGCAGGCCGCGATCGCGCAGACGAGACGCGCACGGCGCATGTGGTCATCGATCGTCGGCGCTGTCAGCATCGTGGCGCTCGGCTGGTGGCTCGTCTCCCCCGCGGGCCTCGCCTCGTCGAACCACCGCGCCGAGCCGGGAGTCTCGGTGACGGAATCACTGCACGAGATCCAGGCGCCGCCCGTCGCGCCCACGCCGATCTTCGCCCACTACGGTGGCCTCGACCTTCATCTCGTGGTGGCCGAGGAGGACCTCACCGAGATCGGCTTCCACCAGGCCTCCGGCGACAAGGCGCTCCCGATGGAGTCCTACCTCCCCGACGCCGACATCGCTGCAGCCGATGGCAGCCGGGGCACCGGGCGCGTTCCAGCCGAGGTCGATCCTACCGACGTCGAACCCCGCATCCTCGGCGGTAGCGTGCTCCGGATGTGGCGCGCGAACCGCGCGGGCCAGCCCGACACGGCCGCCGATATCGGGGCTCCACCCGGCTCGACGGTCTACGCGCCGGTGACCGGCACGATCATCGAGATCAAGACATACGAGCTGTACGGCAAGCACGAGGACATCGAGATCCATATCCAGCCGACGGGCTATCCCGAGATCGACCTCGTGCTCATCCACGTCGAGGACGTCCAAGTGCGTCTCGGAGAACGCGTGACCGCCGGCGTGACACCCCTCGCCTCGGTGCGCAAGCTCTCGGACCGCATCAATCATCAGCTCGGCACGTACACGGTCGACCCGGGCGACCACGTCCACATGCAGCTCAACCGTATCGAGGCGCCCGGACGGACGCTTCCGGCCGAGGAGTCGTGATGCTGCGGGCATCGCGTGCAAGACGCCGCAGCCAGCGTGCGGCGAGCCCGCCCTACTCCTCGGCGGGCGACTCCACGCTCCCTGCACGCCGGACGAACCCCCTGAAGCGCCTGTCGAACTCGTAGCGGACGAGGCGCACCTTGCGTTCGCACCCGACGCACTCGAGCAGCACGTCCATGCCCACGCGCACGATGCGCCACTCGTTCGCGCCGCACGGATGCGGCTTCTTGAGACGCACCACATCGCCGGGCACGACAGGCGTGATAGGTACGGCCACGCGTTCCTCCGCTCGCTCGGTCCGCATGTTCGACTCGCTTAACCCCGTTGGCGCGACACGCGCACGAGGTATATGGGAGTATACGCACACCACCGTGTAGCGAAAGCGCCGAGGAGGGAACGTCATGCACACCCCAGCCATCCTGTCGGTTCTCGGGGAGGACCGCGTGGGCATCGTCGCAGCGATATCGCGGGTGCTCGCCGACTCCAGCGCGAACATCGAAGACATCCGGCAAACCATCATCAGCGGCATCTTCTCGATGACGATGCTCGTGACCATCGACGAGGAGAAGACCCCCTTCGACGAGCTCCAGCGCCGTCTCACAGAAGTCGGCGAGGAGATCGGCACGCAGGTCACGCTGCAGCGCGAGGACGTCTTCCGCTTCATGCACCGCATCTGACCGCGCGCGACCGAGGAGCCGCGATGCACAACATCTCTCCCGAAGAGATCGTCGAGACGCTGCTGATGATCACCCAGCAGAACCTCGACATCCGCACCGTCACGCTCGGCCTCTCCCTCCAGGGCTGCGCCGACCCCGACATCGAGGTCATGGCCCGCAACATCTACGAGACCGTCACATCGCGCGCCGAGCAGCTCGTGCCGGTGTGCGAGGCGGTGAGCGCCGAGTACGGCATCCCAATCGTCAACCGGCGCATCGCCGTGACCCCGCTCGCATCTGTCGCCGCCGCGACCGCCGCCACCGACCTCACGCCGCTTGCGGCCGCACTCGACCGCGCGGCGGCAGAGGTCGGCGTCGACTTCGTCGGCGGTTTCTCCGCGCTCGTCCACAAGGGCACCGGCGACGCCGAGGCGCGCCTCATCGACTCGATCCCTGCGGCCCTCGCCACGACCGAACGCGTCTGCGCGTCAGTGAACGTCGCCTCGACGCGCTCCGGCATCAACATGGGCGCCGTGCTCCGCATGGCCGAGGTGACCGCCGAGACGGCCCGCCTCACCGCCGACCGCGACTCGTTCGGCTGCGGCAAGCTCGTGGTGTTCTGCAACATGGTCGAGGACAACCCGTTCATGGCCGGCGCGACCCACGGAGTGGGCGAGCCCGACGCCGTCGTCAACGTGGGCATCTCCGGACCGGGAGTCGTGCGCGCCGTCGTCTCCTCTCTGGCCGAGAACGCCGACCTTACCGAGGTGGCCGAGGCGATCAAGGCTACCGCGTTCAAGATCACGCGCGTGGGCGAGCTCATCGCGCGAGAGGCGGCCCGACGCCTCGGCGTGCCGATGGGCATCGTCGACCTCTCGCTCGCCCCCACTCCCGCCGAGGGAGACAGCGTCGCCGACATCATCGAGGCGATAGGGGTCGAGCGGTGCGGCGGACCGGGAACGACGACTGCGCTCGCGCTCCTCAACGACGCGGTCAAGAAGGGTGGCGCGATGGGGACGTCGAGCATCGGCGGCCTCTCCGGCGCGTTCATCCCCGTCTCCGAGGACGCCAGCATGGTGCGCGCCGTGAACGACGGCGCGCTCACGCTCGAGAAGCTCGAGGCGATGACGGCGGTGTGCTCGGTGGGGCTCGACATGATCGTGGTGCCGGGCGACACGCCGGTCGAGACGCTCGCCGCCATCATGGCCGACGCGTTCTCCATCGGCGTCATCAACCACAAGACGACTGCCACCCGCCTCATCCCCGCCGCAGGCAAGCAGGTAGGAGACGTCGTGGAGTACGGCGGCTTGTTCGGCTCGGCGCCGGTGATGTCGGTGAACGGGTGGGCCGGATCGCGCCTTATCAGGCGAGGAGGGCGTTTTCCTGCGCCACTCGGAAGCCTTAGGAATTAAGCCGCAAATGCCGATAGAATGGGAGAAGTGACAGACGTCACGTTGTTCGTCGTGTCCGCAGACGAAAGGTGTTGGAGGCCGATGGGACGCACGGCGCACTCACATAGTGTGCGAGTCCTCATCGCGGCCGCGGCGATCGTCGCGATGGCGAGTTCGGCCTGGGCGATGTCCGTTCTCGACCCGCCCGGCGCGACCACAACGCTCTCCGACACGACAAGCGGCGAGGTGGCGACCTATGAGTTCGGCACGTACTCGACGGCAGGCACCAACCGGCAGCTGCATCAGTTCGTCTACACGTTCCCGAGCGGAACCGACCTGTCCGGAGCGACGCTGACCTCGCATCCCGGTACTGTCTCCTACACGGGCACGACTCTGACGGTGACCTTTGACCCACGGATCGTTCATGAAACCGAGTCGTTCACCATCGTGATCTCCGGGGTGGTCAACGGTGCCGCAGGCACCTACACCGGACAGACCGCACAGTTCCATACCACCAACCCCGGCGGCAGGCAGGAGCAGACCGACACACTCGCAGTCGGGGACTACACCATTTACGCGGCCCCGTACCTCTCGCTCACCATCACTACGCCGCATCCCGGACAGAGCGTTGATTTCGGTGACCTCGAGCCGGGAGTCACGGCAGGCCCGCTCAACGTGGGGCTCACGGTGGACTCGTCCCGCCCCTTCGTGGTCACTCGCGACATAGCGGGTGACGCAGATGCGCTCGGCCTCGAAGTTTCAGGTGTGCCAATCGAAACCCAGGGGCCCGGAGAGGTCAACCTGACCGATTCCTACTTGGCGACCCCTCCCTGGACGACCGAACCCGAGCTCGAATACGCGGCTCTGATCACCTACTCGGTTGTCCAGCAGTAACGAGCGCGCTTCAACCTCCCGCGGGATTCATTCATTACAGCGCCTACCGCTCATCTCACCTATTCTTGCGTTCATGAGCCGCCTGTCCGCGCTTAAAGGCTTGTGTTGACCGATTATCAGATGATATCGCCTCTCATCAGGGTGCCGTTGTGGCTGCCGTCACATATCCCGATGAACCTGGTGGGCGTCGTGCCGGACGATTCCGGCCACAGAAGACGTAAACGGAAGCCACACGGACGAAGGAGAGAGACATGAAGCGCAAGACGATCATCGCGGCCGTCGTGGCCGTAGCCATGCTCGCGAGCATGGGCGTGTTCGCAGTCGCGGACACGGCAGAGTACGACGTATCCGGTGTCGACACCGAGGTGAGCGGCGAGGTAACGGCCCGCGCGAACATCAGACCCATCCTGGTGCTCACCATCACAACCCCCGATGCTCCGCAGACGGTGGACTTCGGCGACGTGGAGCCTGAGGATACGGACAGCGCGGTCGTCGACATCGAGGTCAAGTCCAACAAGATCTACGATCTCACGAAGACGGTCGTTGGCGACGTTATCGAGATGGGCTTCGAGACCACACTGGAAGACGCGCTCGGCGAAGGTCGCGGCGTGAACGACTATTCCGACACGTACTCGATCGACATTCCGTGGGACACGGAGCCCGGCGAGTACACCGCAACGATCACTTACACGGTGACGCAGAACTAGTACCGACGCCCACTGTACGGAGAAGAGCCCCGGGCAGACGCCCGGGGCTCTTCGCTTCTCTCGCTATCGCTCGTCGGACCACGCTTCGTCGGGATCGGTCTCGCTTCGCGGCCGGTCAGACATCCGCTCTGAGCGGCCAGCCACGTCCGCCTCGTGACCGTACGGCTCCTCGGCGTAACGAGACCTCTCGCGACGCCTCTCGCGTTCCGCTGCCCTCTCGCGCTCTGCCTCTCGGCGGCGTGCGAGCAAGCCGGTAAGGACCCGCACGAGCAGCGCGAGCACGAAGACCCCGAGCGCGATCAGGAGCCACACTGGCACGAGCCAGATGTCGCGCTGCTCGACGATTGGATCGTACTCGTCGAGGATCTGGCCCTCGTCGTCGACGCGGTAGACCTCGGCCTGCAATGCGTATCGACCGAGGAACTGGCCGCCGCCCTCCACGGTTCCCTCGAGCACGCGACTAGTGTCGGCGAAGACGAGGGTCGCCAGGAGCGGCTCGTCGCGAGCGACCTCGACCCGATTGCGGTCGAAGAGTACGGTCGCGACGCTCAGGCGCTGGTCGAGGTTGCCGGTATTGTTGAGCGCCAGCTCGTAAGGGATCTCAGAACCGACACGTAGCCAGGGCACGACGAACGGCTGCACCGTCAGGCGCTCCGTCCACGCACCGCGCACCCGCATCTGCAGGCGGCTCCCGACCCTACCCGTCACCTGAGAGACCACGCCGCCGGCCTCGTCGGAGAACTCGAACATCTCGAAGAAGAG
>SLCP01000098.1 GCA_007125735.1 Coriobacteriia bacterium
GCCTCGACTGCGGTGCGGTCGACTCGGTCGTGATCGACGCCAAGCAGGAGTACGCCGACGAGTTCATCGCGCCGGCGCTGAAGGCCAACGCGATGTACATGAACAAGTACCCGCTGGTCTCGGCCCTCTCGCGTCCGCTGATCGTCAAGCACCTGGTGAAGGTCGCCCGGGAGACGAACGCCGCTGGTGTGGCGCACGGCTGCACCGGCAAGGGCAACGACCAGGTCCGGTTCGAGGTGGGCGTGGCATGCCTCGACCCCGACCTCAAGATCGTCGCCCCGGTCCGCGAGTGGGAACTCAAGACCCGCGAGCTGGAGATGGAGTACGCGCGCGAGCGCAACATCCCGGTTCCAACCACGACCGAGAACCCCTACTCGATCGATGACAACCTCGGGGGCCGCGCCATCGAGTGCGGCATCCTCGAAGACCCGTGGGTCGAGCCACCGGCAGACATCTACACGCTCACGGCCGACTCGCGCGGCAACCAGTGCGACGAGCCCGAGTACGCAGAGATCAGCTTCGAGCAGGGCATTCCCATCGCGCTCGACGGCGAGCTCTGCAGTTTCCACGACATTATCGAGCGGATGAACGAGCTTGCCGGCAGGCACGGGTTCGGCCGCATCGACATGATCGAGAACCGGCTCATCGGCGTGAAGTCCCGCGAGATCTACGAGGTCCCCGGAGCGCTCACCCTCATCACGGCGCACAAGGCACTCGAGGACCTCTGCCTCGAGCGTGAAGTGCTCCACTACAAGCTCGGCGTGGAGCAGAAGTGGGCCGAGCTCGTCTACAACGGGATGTGGTTCTCGCCGCTCAAAGAGGCGCTCGACGGGTTCATCGACACCACCCAGCAGCTCGTGACCGGCGACGTGCGCCTGCGCTTCTTCAAGGGCAGCTGCGTCACGGTCGGGCGTCGCAGCCCGTACTCGCTCTACGACTACAACCTCGCCACCTACGACGAGGCCGACTGCTTCGACCACGCCGCCGCCAAGGGATTCATCGACCTGCACGGTCTGCCGGTGAAGGTCTGGGCGCGTCAGCGCCGCAAGGTGGGCAAGGAAGGGGAGGTCTAGCTCCGTGTCAGACGCGAAGAAGCCCTGGGGCGGCAGGTTCGAGCACACCCCGAGCCGGTTCCTCGACGAGTTCGGCGCCTCGCTGCCGGTCGATAAGCGCATGTGGGCCGAGGACATCACCGGCTCGATCGCGCATGCTCGCATGCTCGCGCGCCAGGGTGTCATCTCCGAGGCCGACGCCGACGCGATCGAAGAAGGGCTCTCCGAGATATACCGCGAGATCCGCGACGGGCACTTCGACTTCGATGTTGCCGACGAGGACATCCACATGGCGATCGAGCGCGCGCTCACCGAGCGCATCGGGCCTGCGGGCGGCCGGCTGCACACCGCGCGCAGCCGTAACGACCAGGTCGCACTCGATACGCGCATGTACGCCAAGCGCATGGCGCGCGAGCTCGCCGAGGCGCTCGCCGCGGTGCGTGCCACTCTCGCCTCACTCGCCGAGTCACACGCTGACGTCGTCATGCCCGGCTACACGCACCTTCAGAAGGCGCAACCGGTTCTTTTCGCACATCACATGCTCGCCTACTTCTGGATGCTCGCCCGCGACGCCACGCGGGTGCGGCACGCCTACGAGGCCGCCGACATCATGCCGCTCGGCAGCGCCGCGCTCGCGGGGACCACGTTCCCCGTCGACCGTCGGTTCGTCGCGGACCGTCTCGGCTTCGCCGAGGTCACCGCGAACTCGCTGGACAGCGTCTCCGACCGCGACTTCCTGCTCGACCTCACCTACGCGTGCACCGTGACGATGGTGCACCTCTCGCGGCTGTGCGAGGAGCTCATCATGTGGTCGTCGGAGGAGTTCGGGTTCGTCACGATGGACGACGCGTACTCCACCGGTTCGAGCATCATGCCCCAGAAGAAGAATCCGGACTTCGCGGAGCTCACCCGCGGTAAGACGGGCCGGGTCGTGGGCGACCTCGTCGGTCTGCTGACGGTGCTCAAGGGGCTCCCGCTCGCGTACAACAAAGACATGCAAGAGGACAAGGAAGGCGCGTTCGACGCCATCGACACGACGCTCGATTGCCTCACCGTGGTCGAGGGGATGCTCGCGACGATGCGCGTGAACGCCGAGCGGATGCTTGCCGGGGCGCACGGCGGCTTCATGGCCGCGACCGATCTCGCCGACCACCTCGTGGGCGCGGGTATGCCGTTTCGCGAGGCGCACGAGGTCATCGGCAAGCTCGTGCTTTCGTGCGAGCGCGAAGGGCGCACGCTCCAGGACCTCTCGGCCGAGGAGTTCGCAGCCGTGCACCCTGCGCTCGGACCGGACGTGACCGGCGTCGTCGATGTGCGCGCCGTCGTCGAGCGGCGCGTGAGCGAGGGCGGCACGGGGCCGGCGAGCGTGGCGGCGCAGCTCGACGGCGCGCGCGACGAGCTTGCGGCGAGCAGCGCGTGGCTCGCGGGACTCGGCGGGTAGCGGCTCGGGTATCATCGGGGAGTCCGCACCGCTCGCACTCGCACTGCTCGCACCCGCACCGCTCGCACGTTCCGCACCCGCCGCACGGGAGTGTTGCCGATGTCCGAGTTCGACAACGCCGCCATCGCCCGCCACCTCGAGCTCACGGCCGACCTCCTCGAGGTCGCCGGTGCCGACAAGTACCGCTTCCTGTCCTACCGCAAGGCCGCGAACTCGATCCGGGCGTGGCCCGAGCAGCTGACCGCGCTCGCCGATGACGGCCGCCTGACCGACATTCCGGGTGTGGGCGCCAAGCTCTCGGCGAGCATCACCGAGCTCCTGCACCACGGCACGTTCCCCGAGCTCGAGAGCGCCAAGAGCGCCTTCCCGCCCGGGGTCGTCGAGGTCATGCAGGTCCCGGGGGTCGGTCCGAAGCGTGCTCGCCAGTTCTTCGACTCCCTCGGCGTGGATTCCCCGCATGCGCTCGGCGAGGCGATCGAATCGGGCCGTCTCGTCACCCTCGGCGGCATGGGCGCCAAGACCGTGGAGAACATCCGCCGAGGACTCGAGAGCTACCTGCGCCATCAAGGCCGGATGCTGCTCGCCGACGCCCTACCGCTCGCCGAACGGATCGCAGGCGAACTCGTAGAGGGTGGGACCGTCGAGCACGCGGTGCCGGCCGGCTCGCTCAGGCGCATGCAAGAGACGATCGGGGACGTCGACATCGTCGCGAGCTCGCACGACCCAAGCGCCGCGATGGCCGCGGCACGCGGTCTCGCCGAGGTCGACCGCGTGATTGCGAGCGGCGACACCAAGACGAGCGTGCTCACGAGCGGCGGCATCCAGGTCGATGTCCGCGTCGTCGAGCCGGAACAGTTCGGTGCGGCGCTCCAATACTTCACCGGCAGCAAGGAGCACAACATCCACCTTCGTGAGCGTGCGAAGAAGCGGGGCCTCAAGGTCAACGAGTACGGCGTGTTCCGCATCGCCGAGGACGGCGCGGACGGCGAGCGCATCGCCGGAGCCTCCGAGGATGATGTCTACGCGGCGCTCGGCATCGGGCAGGTCCCACCGCCCGAGATCCGGCACGACACCGGCGAGATCGAGGCTGCCGAGGAAGGCGCGCTGCCACGGCTCCTCGAGCGAGCCGACATCCGCGGCGACTTCCACGCGCACACCACGAGCACCGACGCACACTCCTCTCTCGCGGAGAACCGCGCGATGGCCGCAGAGCTCGGCTACGAGTACCTCGGCGTGAGCGACCACGCCTACGACCTGCGGATGGTGGGCGGGCTTTCCGTCGCCGAACTCGAGGAGCAGTGGGCCGAGGTCGACGCCCTCAACGCCGACGGCTCCGGCGCTCCCTACATCCTCAAAGGCATCGAGCTCAACATCGGTGCGGATGGCCGTGTGGACTACGAGCCGGAGGTGCTCGCGCGTTTCGACTACTGCATCGCCTCGCTGCACAGCGGGTGGAACGAGGGTGCCGAGGAGGTCACCGCCCGCCTGCTCGCAGCGATGGACAACCCCTACGTCGACATCATCGGCCACCCCACCGGCCGTATCCTGGGCCGTCGCGATCCACTACCCCTCGATATCGAGCGCGTACTTGCGAAAGCAGCCGAGACGGGCACCATCATGGAGCTCAACGCATACCCCGATCGTCTCGACCTGCGCGACGTGCACCTGCGGATGGCGGTCGAGCACGGCGTCAAGATCGCCATCAGCACCGATGCGCACCGGGCCGAGCATATGCACTACATGCGCTACGGTGTGGCGACCGCGCGGCGGGGGTGGGTCGGGCCCGAGTCATGTCTCAACGCCCAGCCGCTCGACACCGTGCGCGCCTGGCTGCGTCGTTCGCGCCAGGGCGGCTAAGGAGGTGGGCGACGCACCGCATCAGGAGCAGAGCGTAGTCGACGGGCACGTCCGGGCACCGCTGCCGCACTCGTTCTTCGACCGCGATCCGCGCAAGGTCGCTCGCGACCTCATCGGCACGGTTCTCGTGAGCACGGCTGGCGACACCCTTACCGGCGGCGCCATCGTCGAGACCGAGGCGTACCTCGGCAGTCATGACCCGGGAAGCCACGCGGCGACCAAGGGCATGACGCCACGCAACGCGGCGATGTACGGGCCTCCCGGCACTGTCTACGTCTACTTCACCTACGGCAATCACCACATGCTCAACCTCGTGTGCGGACCTGAGGGGGAGGCCGGTGCGGTGCTCGTGCGCGCGCTCGAGCCGACCATCGGCGTCGATGCGATGCGTGCCCGTCGCGCCGGTCGGCCGGATCGAGAACTCGCGAGCGGGCCGGGGAAGCTCGCCGCGGCGCTCGGCATCGACCTGTCTCACAACCGGACGGTGCTCGGCGCAGGGGACCTCGTCGTGTACGATGCTGACGAACCGTTCGATCGAGCTGTCGAGACGTCGGGGAGGATCGGCTTGAGTGCCGGTCACGAGTTGGAGCTGCGGTACTTCGCGGCCGGCTCGCCTCACGTGTCCCGTGGACGCACCGGTCCGCGGACCGCTCGAGGGACCCGACGCACGAGCAGGTGAACGAGGAGGGACGTGTGCTATGAGACTCGCCGACATCTACCGCATCTGCGTCGACGCAGGCATCGAGGCCGACGTGCGCGACCGGGCAGAGATCGACCGGGTGATGGGCGAGGCCAAGAAGGCCTACGACAAGCTCGACGAGGACGACCGGGAGTTCTTCGACACGGAGCGGCTGACCAACCCGTACTCCGACACGCGGATCTGTGCGGGCGAGCCCGACGCCGAGATACGCGGCCTTCTCGCCGGCATCGACATGGAGGTCGGTGAGGTCCTTCTCGCCGATCGGATGCGCGAGCGCGGCGAGCCGATCGATCTCATCTTCACGCACCACCCCGAGGGTCGCGCGTTCGCCACGCTGCATGAGGTCATGCACATGCAGGCCGATATCTGGGCGGCGCAGGGAGTGAGCATCGCGGCTGGTGATGCACTCATCGGCCCGCGGGCAGAAGAGATCCGGCGCAAGGTGATGCCCGCGAACCACTACCGGGCCGTCGATGCTGCCGAAACACTCGGCCTGGCGTGCCTCTCGTGCCACACCCCCGCAGACAACAGCGTCAACCGCTTCGTGCAACGCTTCTGCGACGAGGCCGAGGCGACCACGCTCGAACAGCTCGTGAAGGCGCTACGCTCGATCCCCGAGTATGCCGACGCGGCCCGCAAGGGGTGCGGACCGACGCTCATCCAAGGGTCCGGACGCACCCGGCCGGGTAGGGTCGTCGTCGACATGACGGGCGGCACCGAGGGCCCGACCGAGGCGCTCGAGCGCCTGTCGGCTTCAGGGGTTGGCACGCTCGTGGGGATGCACTACTCCGAGGAGCACCGCAAGAAGGCCGAGGAGCTCAAGCTCAACCTCGTCATCGCCGGGCATGTCTCGAGCGACGCCATCGGCATGAACCTCGTGCTCGACGAGATCGAGAAGGCCGGCGACATCGAGGTGCACTGCGTCTCGGGGATGGTGCGCGTCACGCGGTCCTGACTTGTAGAGTCCCTGGATGCACGCGGCCGAGCACACGGGCATGCAGTGCCGTGGCTCGTGCCCCGCGTGTCAGGGCGTGGGTGTCGCCGTAGGCTCCGGTTGCGGTTTCGGATCGGGCTTGGGTTCGGGTTTCGGTGGTTCCGGTTCCGGTGCCGGAGGCGGGGGTGGCGGCTCCGAGGTGTCCTTGCCCTTGGACACGCTCACGGTCACCGTCCCGCCGGGTGCGACGCGCGCCCCACCCGCCGGGTCCTGCGCGACGATCGACCCGACAGGCGCGGTGTCGTGGAAGACCTCGTTCGTTGCGAGTGAGAGTGTCGACTGGCTGAGCGCGTCGTTGGCTTGCGCCACGGTCATGCCGATGAGGTCGGGCACGGTCTCGCGCAGATCCGTCTGCCGCCACGTGTACTCTGGCTGCGGTACGCGCTCGAAGTCGAGCACCGGCAACCCCTCGTGCGCTTTGCGCATGAAGTCTGCCCAGATCGGAGCCGCGAGCGTGCCGCCGAAACCTCTGAGGCCGTGGACGTTGCGCATCGGCACCTCACGCTCGTAGTAGCCCACCCACACCGATGTGACGAGCTGGGGCGTGTACCCAACGAACCAAGCGTCGCGGTAGTTCTGACTCGTCCCGGTCTTGCCCGCCGCGGGTCTGCCGATCGCTGCTCTGCGGGCCGTGCCGCCCGTGATGACGCCGCGCATCACGTTCGTCGTGGCATAGGCGATCGACGGCTCCAGCACCTGCCGGCCCTCGGGGTTGAGCTCGAAGACGGTCTCGCCGTGACGGTCGACGACCTTCGTCACGAACGCGGGCTCGAAGTACTCGCCGTTCGTAGCGAGCGTCCCGTGTGCCGAGGCCATCTCGAGTGGGGTGACGTTGTTGCTGCCGAGCGCGATCGACGGATAGTGGGGGATCTGCGAGCGGATGCCCATCCGCTTCGCTACCGTAGCCACTTTCTCCGCACCGGTGCTCTCGTCGTCGTTGAGTTCCCAGATGAGCCGCGCGAAGACCGTGTTGACCGAGGAGCGCATGGCGGAGTCGAGCGTGATGAGGCCGCGCCCCCGGCCCTCGCTGTTCGAGACGTTCCACGGCGGCTCGGTCGGGATGACCGCAGGCGACGATGAGTCGACGTAGCGCGAGGGTGGCATGCCGGCCTCGAGGGCGGCCACGAGCACGAACGTCTTGAACGCCGAGCCGGGTTGGCGCCTGCCCTGAGTGGCGAGGTTGAACTTGTTGGTAGCGTAGTCTTTGCCGCCGACGAGGGCCTTGACGGTGCCGTCGCGCGGGTCGAGTGAGACGAGCCCTACGTCAGGATCGTCTTGCCGGTTCAGAAACGAGAAGGCCGCGCGCTCGGCCTCTCGCTGCAGGCCGAGGTCGATGGTCGTGTGCACCTCGAGTCCGCCCTGGAAGACGAGCGATGAGCTGTACTCCTCCTGCAGGATCTTCTTGACGTGGGCCACGTAGTACGGTGCGTGGAATATGCCGTCCTCGGGCTCGGGAGAGCGCTGGAGCTCGAGGGGAGCATCGCGCGCCTCTTCGTATTCCTCACGGGTGATGTAGCCGTTCTCCAGCATTCTGAAGAGCACCTGTGTCCGGCGCGCGAGTGCGCCGTCGGGGTTCGAGAAGGGGGAGAGTCTGCTCGGTTGCTGCGGTAGACCCGCGAGCAACGCGGCCTCGGGCAGAGTGAGGTCGGCCGCGTTCTTGGAGAAGTACGTGCGGGCCGCGGCCTGTGCGCCGTATGCGCCCTCTCCGAAGTAGATCGCGTTCAGATAGAGCTCGAGGATCTCGTCCTTACTCTTGCGCTTCTCGAGTTCGCGCGCGAGGAACGCCTCTCTGACCTTGCGCTGTATCGAGATATCGGTGCGCTCGTCGAGGAGTACCGTGTTGCGGATGTACTGCTGGGTGATGGTGGAGGCGCCCTCTTTGATCTCCCCGGCCATGATGTCGATCACGAGGGCACGGGCGATTCCCTGGATATCGACGCCGTCATGCGTGTAGAAGCGCTCGTCTTCGACGGCGACGATGGCTTCGACGAGATCGGTCGAGATCCTCGACTTCGGCACGACGGTGCGGTTCTCCAAGTACAGGCGTGCGATGAGCGTCCCATCGGCGGCGTAGATCCGTGTGGCCTGGGCGACTTCGAACGCCTCGGGAGACTCGTAGTCGGGGAGATCGTTGAGCCATGTAGCGAGCGTCGCGTATGCGGTCAGTGCTCCGCCGGCGACGAGGGAGAGCCCGAGCACGGCCACGACGATCAGCGCAACGACCGCGAACGGCGTGCCCGCGCGGCGACGGCGAACCCTGTAGCGCCTACTTGACATGCCCCGACCTCACCTCCAGGCTCCCTATTGTGCCCTATGGCGCGAGTATCGTGCCAGGTTACCCGCGTACCTGTCACCAAACCGATAAGACGAAAGGCACATGGAGAACGTTCACCGACACTCCCGGTCACCTGAACTGCTCGCACCCGCAGGCGGACCCGAGGCGCTGCGGGCCGCCGTCAACAACGGTGCCGACGCTGTCTACCTCGGCGTAGAGAGCCTGAACGCGCGGCGCGGTGCAGCGAACTTCACCCTTGCAGCGCTGCCAGACGCCGTTCGTTACGCGCACGTGCGCGGGGCGCGTGTCTACCTGACCGCGAACGTCGTGATCAGACCCGCCGAGATGGCCGAGGCACTGGATCTCGTCGACGAGGCGTGGGCGGCGGGCGTCGACGCGGTCATCGTGCAGGACCTCGGGCTCGCACGCGTCCTGCGCACGGCGCTGCCCGATGTACGGCTCCACGCCTCCACGCAGATCAATGCTCACGACAGTCGCACGATCGCCGAACTCGCGCGCGTCGGTTTCGCTCGCGTCACGCTTGCGCGAGAGGTAGCGCTCGGCGAGGTGGCCGCGTTGACCGCCACCGCCACTCCTGAACTCGAGGTGTTCGCTCATGGGGCGCTGTGCATGTCCTACTCCGGGCAGTGTCTGCTCTCGTCGGTCATCGGCGGCCGGTCGGCGAACCGGGGACTGTGCGCTCAGCCGTGCCGACTCCCGTACGAGCTGCTCGACGAGAAGGGCGGCGCGCTACCCGCGCCCGGCCGCTACCTGCTCAGTCCACGCGATCTCAGCACGATAGACCTGCTGCCGCAGGTGGTCGCGAGCGGCGTGGCGGCGATCAAGATCGAGGGCCGCATGAAGAGCCCCGAGTACGTCGCGGTCGTGACCAAGACCTATCGCGCCGCGCTCGACCGTGCGCTTACCGATCCCGACGGCTACGAGGCGACCGATGCCGAACGAAGCGCGCTCGCCGAGGTATTCAGCCGAGGGTTCACCACCGGACACCTCGGTGGCGAACGGGGAGAGGATCTCATGGCGTACACGCGCCCGAACAACCGGGGCGTGGCCCTCGGGCGCGTCGCCTCGGCGCGCGGCGGAACGGCCACGATCGCACTCGAGCGCGCTCTCGACGTCGGCGATGTGCTCGAGTTCTGGACCGGGCGCGGCCGGTTCGCGCAGACGGTGCAGCAGATGACGCTCAAAGGTCGTGCGGTCTCCTCGGCGCCTGCTGGAGAGCGGGTCGAGGTGCCCGTCGAGCGTGCCGTCGCCGGCGGTGACCGTGTCTTCCGCGTCGTGAGTGCCTCGCTCGAAGCGGCGGCTCGTCGCACGTTCGCGACCGCTGATGCGGGCCGTACCGTTCCCGCACGCATCGAGGTGCGCGCACGAATCGGCGATTCGCTCTGCGTCGCGATGCAGGCACGAGGCGAGCGCGGCGAGGCGTGCGGTCCAGTGGTGGAGCCCGCCCGGACCAAGGAGTTGACCGCAAGCGACATCATGGAGCACGTCGGACGCCTCGGCGGGACACCGTTCCTGGC
This sequence comes from Coriobacteriia bacterium, assembly GCA_007125735.1. Taxonomy (GTDB): domain Bacteria; phylum Actinomycetota; class Coriobacteriia; order Anaerosomatales; family SLCP01; genus SLCP01. The sequence goes on from SLCP01000098.1 coordinate 9,858, forward strand.
CGAGGAGTGGGAGATCGAGCTCGGTCCGGGCGCTGGCGCCGGATTCTCGACCGTGCATGCGGTACGGCGGGAGGCCGTCGGTGCGCTTGAAGCGGCGCTCGATTCACCGTGGGCGGATCGGGCGGCGCGCCACCCCGCCGTGCCTGTCCCACGCCCTGGCGCCCCCCGTGAGCACGCGTCGGACATGCCCGAGATCGTGGTGTGGACGACCCGTCTCGCGACGGCCAAGGCGTGTATGGCTGCCGGAGCGCACCGTGCCATCGTCCCGGCCTGGGTCGTCGAGGACTCGGATCAGCTGCCTGACGGGATCGCTCTCGAGCTGCCGCGCATCGCGCATGAGGGCGAGGTCGACGAGACGCTCGGCCGCGTCCGTCCCGATACGCCGTACGTCGCAGGCACGCTTGGCGCGCTCGCGGCGAGTTCGGCTGCGAGCTCAGAGGTGTGGGCTCACTGGAGTCTCAACACCGTGAACCCATGGACCGCTGCGCACCTGCTCGACATGGGGGCCGCGGGCGTCTGGGTCTCGCCGGAGGTCTCGGGGAACGAGGTCGCGCGTATCGTAGGCGACACCGGCGCGCACTGCGGAATGGCCGTGCTCGGGCGTCAGGAGGTCATGGTGCTGGAGCACTGCCTCATCTCGGGGTCCGCACGGTGCGACCGTGCGTGTGCGACGTGTGCTCGGCGCGAGCGGTGGTACGCGCTCAGGGACCGCAAGGGCTACGGGATGCCGGTGATCGTCGATCCATCTGGCCGTTCTCACGTGTTCAACGCGGTGCCTGTCGATCTCACGCGGGCGCTCGATGAGGTGGTCGCCGCCGGTGTCTCGGCCGTCCGCTTCGACGTGACCGTCGAGCATCTTCAGCAGGCGCAGAAGCTGACTCGCCGTCTCAGAGAGGCCCTCGAGGCCGTCATCGCGGGCAAGAGCACGCGGAGTGAAGCTCTGCTCGATCCGGCGACGGCCGGCCACTTCTACCGGGGCGTCGGGTAGGAGGAGCTTCGCAACCGCCGTCAGCGGATGACGATCGTCTTGGTCACCGAAGCGGTCTGGTCACCATCGCCCGTCACCCAGAGCGTGACCTCGTAGGTGCCTGGCTCCTCGTATACGTGGGTGACGAGGCGTCCCTCGGCAGTCGCCCCGTCCCCGAACTCCCACACGTAGAGCACGATCGTCCCGTCGCTGGTAGAGGTGGAGCCGTCGAACGACACCTCGTCGCCTACGGCCGCTTCGTCAGGCGAGAACGTGAACGCCGGTTTGGGTGGCTGCGACACGGGAGCTCCGCTCGACACCACGAGGGCGACGAGTGAACCCGCCTCGAGCTCGGTCCCTGCGGGAGGCGAATGCCGGGCGACGAGCCCTGCGGGTATACCCTGCATCGGCTCTTCGGTCACGCTCGCCTCGAGTCCCAACTCGGCAAGGGCCGCAAGCGCCTTCTCCTTCGTCATACCTACCAGATTGGGCAGCTCGACCGTCTCGGGGCCCGCGTGGAGGGGGCACGTGTCGGGCACGGCGGTGCTGAGGAACAAGCCGCGCAGCGTGTTCGGGCACCACTCGGTCGCCACGGCGCCGCTCTCCGCGCAGATGGTGAGCTCGACGAGCCCGGCGGGGCGCTCGAAGTCGGCAGCAGCGCGTCCGTCGAGCGCTTGCTTCATGAACGTCGCCCATATCTGTGCGGGAATCGAGCCGCCGGTCACGTTCCGCCCCCGGACGTCGGTCATCTCGCGCTGCTCCTCGGCATGTCCGACCCACACCGATGCGACGAGGTCGGGCGTGTACCCGACGAACCAGGCATCGCGGTAGCGCTGTGTCGTGCCGGTCTTGCCGGCCGCCGGACGGCCGATAGCTGCGGCACCACCGGTCCCCTTCGTGATGACGCCACGCAGCACGTCGGTCGTCAGGTAGGCGACAGCCGGGTCCAAGACGCTCTCCGCCTGCGATTCGGCGACGAAGAGCTCCGTTCCGTCCACGTCCCTTACGGCGGCGATCCCAAAGGGCACGGCGTGCGTGCCGCCCGTGGCAAGCGTGCCGTACGCCGCGGCCATATCGAGCGGGGAGACGCCTTCTTCGTGTCCGCCGAGCGCGATGGCCGGCACTGGAGTCATCTGTGATGCGACACCCATGCGGTTGGCGGTCCGCGCGACCTCCTCGGCGCCTACCTCCAAGATGAGTTGGGCGAACACCGAGTTGATAGATTTCTCCATAGCCTCCCGCAGGCGCATCGGTCCCGTGCGACCGCTCGCGCCCGTGACGCTCCACGTCTGCCCGTTGGGGAGCGTCAGCGACGCGGGACCACACTCGTAGGTGTCCTCTGCGGTGACCCCTGCGGAAAGCGCGGTGGCCAGCACGAACGGCTTGAATGCCGATCCCGGCTGCCGTCTTCCTTGCACGGCGACGTTGTACTGCTGTGAGGCGAAGTCGCGTCCGCCCACCATCGCGAGGATCTCGCCGGTGTGGGGGTCGACGGCCACGAGCGCTGCCGAGGGGTCGTCGGGCTCGTGCAGCGCCTCGGCGATCGCTGCTTCAGCAGCGCGTTGCATGCGCGTGTCGAGCGTCGTGGTGACGGAGATGCCGCCCCGGAAGACCGCATCGGACCCGTACGTCTCGACGAGAGCCGCCTTCACGTACTCCACGAAGTACGGCGCGGTGACGTCGCGCGCGCTCAATCCGGCGAGCACGGGTTCGGTGTCTGCGGCCGCCACCCGCTCTTCTTCGCTGATGAGACCACGGTCTGTCATCTGACGGAGGACGGTGTTGCGGGCGGACAGCGCATTCTCTGGCTGGAGGTAGGGAGAGAAACGCCCCGGCGACTTGATGAGACCCGCGAGCATCGCCGACTCCGCGAGGTCCAGATCGGTGACCGGCTTGCCGAAGTAGACTTGTGCCGCCGACTCCACACCGTATGCGCCGTGGCCGAAGTAGATGGTGTTGAGGTAGAGCTCGAGGATGCGGTCCTTGCTATAGCGCTTCTCGAGCTGGTAGGCGAGGATCGCCTCGGAGACCTTGCGCTTCAGGGTTTGCTCGGGCGTGATGAAGGCGTTCTTGACGTACTGCTGGGTGATCGTAGAGCCGCCTTGTGCGGTCGAGCGAGTACGGATGTCCACCCACAGCGCGCGCGCGATACCGATCGGATCGACACCGACGTGGTCGTAGAAGCGGGCGTCCTCCGTCGCTATCACGGCCTGGCGCAGGACCAGCGGAGTCTCCGAGAGGGGCCGGTCGGTACGGTTCTGCTCGGCGAAGAGCGTGGCCAGGACCTCGCCGTTCCTGTCGAGGATGACCGAGGTCTGGTCCCGGCCTGCCGGAGGCCCTTCGAGGTCGGGCAGGTCGCGGAGGATGCTCGCGTAGACGATCCCGCCTGCGAGCAAGACGGCGACGAGCGTGAACACGAGGGTCAGCCCCACCATCTTGAGGATACGGCGGGTGCGCGGGGAACGCTGGCGCGGCCTGCGGTCCGCCGAGGGGCGCCGCCCGGAGGGGCGCTTACGTCCTCTCGCGGCTGAAGGACGTGGCTTGCGTCGCTGGTCGCTCGGTGGCTTCCTGCGCGCTTGCTGGCGTGGTGCGGCCGCGCGGCGCGTCGAGGACGAGCCGCGGGCGGTAGACGCGCCGCTCGAGCGCGTGCGCGCCGACCCGCGCCCCGAGGAGCTCTTCTGCTCGGATGAGGTGCGTTTGCGCGGTCTCGGTGTGGGGCGCTTCCGGGGATTGCCACCGGAGCGACGTCTGGGCTCGTGATCGCTCATAGAAGGTAGGGGTGCCGCCAGCCATCGGTATCGGTACGGGTACGGTGTCGTAGTTCGGATCGCACGCGGCCACGTTCGCTTGGGGGCGGCGGGCGTCGTGCTAGAGTATGACACGCAAATGCCGGGCCGGCAGCCCCGAGTCACCGATCCGTCACCTGAGCGGCGTCGTCGAGTCGGGCACGGCCACCCTCCTGTCGTGAGAAGGAGTCGCGTCCAGTGCTGCCAGCAGCCGAACAGCTCCGTGTCTTGAGTAGTGGCACCGCCGACATCGTCCCGCGTGACGCACTGCTCGAGAAGCTCGGCCGAGGAACGCCGCTCGTAGCTAAGTTGGGCGTAGACCCGACCGCACCCGATCTGCACCTCGGCCACGCGGTGCCCCTGCGCAAGCTGCGGCAGTTCCAGGACCTCGGCCATGAGGTCGTACTCATCATCGGCGACTTCACGGCGCTCATCGGCGATCCTTCGGGCCGCAACACCACGCGTCCCGCGCTCTCCGAGCACGACATCGAGGTGAACGCGCAAACCTACATAGACCAGGCCTTCAAGATCCTCGACCGGTCCAAGACCACGGTGCGCCGGAACTCGGAGTGGCTCGCGCCGCTCGGGTTCGCGGACATACTGCGGCTCACGAGCCAGTTCACCGTTGCGCGCATCTTGGAGCGCGACGATTTCCAGAAGCGCTACCGGGACGGCGTGGGCATCTCCCTACACGAGTTCCTCTACCCGGTCGCTCAAGCCTACGATTCGGTCGCGATCGAGGCCGATGTCGAGCTCGGCGGCACCGATCAGCTCTTCAATCTGCTGGCGGGCCGGGAGCTCATGGGCAAACTCGGGCTCGAGGCGCAGGTCTGTCTCACGCTGCCGCTTCTCGAGGGCACGGACGGCGTCCAGAAGATGAGCAAGAGCTACGGCAACTACGTCGGCCTGACCGACGGTGCGGCTGACGTGTTCGGTAAGGTCATGTCGATCCCCGATGAGCTGATGGTCAAGTACTATCGCCTCTGCACGTCTCTGCCCGTCGACGAAGTGGACGGTATCGAGGCTGGCTTGGCCGAGGGCTCTCTGCACCCCAACGCTGTGAAGCGTCGGCTCGCCCGGGAGATCGTCGGGCTCTACCATTCCCCGGACGCGGCGGCAGAGGCCGAAGCGGCGTTCGACCGCGTGTTCAAAGACAAGGCGATGCCGGATGACATACCGGAGCACACCCTAGAACTCGCGGAAACGGTGCATGTACCCGCGCTGCTCAAGGAACTCGGGCTCGTCACCTCGAACGGTGAGGGCCGCAGGATGATCGCGGGTGGAGGGGTGCGGATCGGCGGAGAGGTGCTGCCCGCCGGCGACTTCGATGTTCCTGCAGGGCAACTGGACGGCGCCGTGATACAGGTAGGGAAGCGCAAGTTCGCGCGGGTGGTGTCGGCGTCGGCGACTCGCTAGGTCCCGCGCTTCTTACGCCGCCGGATCATCGCCGGGTCGCGCGGAAAGCAGAGGTTTGGCTGCGCGAGGACGAGGGTATATACTTGTTCCGCCCAAAGGGATTGCGCAGGGCGCGTGTGGGTGGTAGCATCGTACAGCCGCACGGTATGGCAGGTTTCCGATTCGAGACGCAGGTTGAAAATGACCAACCGTCAGGGGTCGATCCAGTAGAAGGTGAAC
>SLCP01000151.1 GCA_007125735.1 Coriobacteriia bacterium
CCCGAGAGGACGTTCAGCATCCGGGTGTAGAGCCGGTCGATGTCACATGGGTTCTCCCCGACCAGGACCGGCTCGAGGCGTTCGATGATGTCGACGACGCCGGCGCCCCAGTAGGACTCCCCGATCCCGGCGACGCCGCTGTCGGTTCCGACCCGGATCAGCGTCCAGTCGAAGTTCCCGGCCACGACGGCCGTCTCGATACCGGTGATCTCCGCGTCCCGTCCGACCGCTCCCGCGTGTGCCATGTCCCGACGTCTCACAGGCGTGGGATAAATGGCCCACTCCGCGGCAACCCCGCGCGGATCGGATCGTCAGCGTGCTGCTCCCGCCCCTCGAACAGATCGAGCGTACCGGCCTGCTCGGCGGTCCACGCCGCTCCCACGAGGAGGTCTGGGCGAAAGCCGGCCCGCACGACATCGAGCATCGCCTGCGGGTCCTCGCCTACGATCGCCAGCGTCGCAGGAGGCGCGAGCGCGAGGTCAAGAGCCGCGAGCCACCGCGAGAAACCGAGCGGGGCCTGCTCCATCGCGCCCGCCATCTGCGCGAGCGCCGAGTCCGCCGCGTCCGCGTAGACGCGCTCGCCGGTGTAGGCGGTCAGCCGGATGCAGACGTCGGCGGCGACCGCCCCGCCCGAGGGCATCGCGCCGTCCTGCACGGTCTTGGGGCGCACGATCAACGACTCGTGGTCGTCACTCGTGTCGAAGAAGCCGCCGCCGGGATCGACGAAGTACTCGAGGACCGCATCGACGAGCTCGCGTGCGTGCGCGAACCACCGCGTGTCGAAGGTCGTCTGGTAGAGCTCGAGCAGGCCCTCGGCGCAGTGAGCGTAGTCTTCGAGGTACCCGTTGAGCTTGGCGCTTCCCCCCTGCCACGTGCGGAGCATCCGGCCCTCAGCAGTGCGCATCTCCGCCAGGAGGAATTCTGCGTTGCGCTCGGCGATCGCACGGTAGTCGTCCCGACCCAGCACGCGCGCCGCCTCGGCGAACGCGGCGAGCGCGAGCCCGTTCCAGCCGGCGAGCACTTTGTCGTCGAGTGCGGGCCGGACCCTCACCTCCCGGGCGTCGAACAGTGCGGCCCGGGCGTGGGCGAGCCGGTCTGCGACCTCGGCAACGGGCAGCCCGGCGTCCGCGGCGACCTCGGCCGGGGTCCTCTCTACGGACAGTATGCTCGCGCCCTCGAAGTTCCCGGCCTGCGTCACGCCGTACACGGATACGAACAGCTCCGCATCGGCGTCCACGTCCGCCTCTACCGGGGAATCGCCGCCGGCCTGCGCACCGGCAAGCACCTCGCGGACCTCGGCGAGACTCCACACGAAGAAGCGGCCCTCGACACCCTCGGTGTCCGCGTCCTGCGCCGAGTAGAACCCACCGGCAGGGTCGAGCATCTCGCGCGCGACGTAGTCGAGCGTGCCTGTGACGACATACCGGTAGCGCTCGTCACCGGTGAGCTGCCATGCGTGCAGGTATACCCGGGCCAGCTGGGCGTTGTCGTAGAGCATCTTCTCGAAGTGCGGGACGAGCCACTTCTCGTCGGTAGCGTAGCGGTGGAACCCACCGCCGAGCTGGTCGTAGATCCCCCCGCGCATCATCGCGTCGAGCGTGCGGGTCGCCATCTCGCCGATGCGCTCGTCGCCGGTGGCGCGGTAGCGCCGCAGCACGAACTCTGCGACCGCCGGCTGGGGGAACTTGGGTGCCGGTCCCCAGCCGCCGTGCGCACGGTCGAACGCGCGGAAGAGCCCCTGCAACGCACGGTCGAGTACCTCGCGCTCCGGGGCTTGGCCGGTGCGCTGCATGCCTGTCGCCGCCTCCTGCTCGAGCGCGCCTTTCAGGGACGCCGCGGCCTCGATGACCTCGTCGCGCCTCGTCGACCAGATGGAGGCCAACTGCGTGAGGACCTCGGTGAACGACGGCATCCCGTAGCGGCTCTCGGGCGGGAAGTACGTGCCTCCGTAGAACGGCACGGCGTCCGGGGTGAGGAACACGCTCATCGGCCAGCCGCCTCGCCCGGTCAACGCCTGCACGGCGTCCATGTAGATCGCGTCGACGTCCGGCCGCTCCTCACGATCGACCTTGACGGCGACGAAGTGCTCGCCCAGCAGCGCCGCGGTCGCCTCGTCCTCGAAACTCTCATGCTCCATGACATGGCACCAATGACACGCCGAGTACCCCACGCTCAAGAAGATGGGTTTGTCCTCGGCACGCGCCTTCTCGAACGCCTCTTCACCCCACGGATACCAGTCAACGGGGTTCTCGGCATGTTGGCGCAGGTAGGGGCTCGTCTCTGAGATGAGGCGGTTTGCCATGGGACCGGCCTCAGCCGCTCAACGCTCGCCGCACCAGCTCCGCGACGCCCTCCGCCGTGAAGCCGAGTTCACGCATCGCGACATCGCCCGGCGCCGAGGCGCCGAACCGGTCGAGCCCGAGCGCTCCGGCCTCACCTGCGCCGAAGTACGTCTTCCAGCCGGTGGTGGCGCCCGCCTCGACCGAGACGACCGGCACGCCGGCAGACACCACGCTCGCGCGGTACGCGTCGTCCTGCTCGGCGAAGAGTTCGAGACACGGTGCGCTCACGACGCGGACGTACACGCCTTCCTCGGCCAGGAGCGTGCGTGCCTCGAGCGCGATCGAGACCTCGGAGCCGGTCGCGACGACGACGGCGTCGGGCGCGGAGCTGGGGGCCGCACCGTCAGGCGACGCATGTCCGGAGCCGTCGCCCGCCTCGGCCAGCACGTACGCGCCGCGCGCCACGCCCTCGGCGAGCGCGGGGTACTCGGCAGGGTCGAGCACGGGCAGTTTCTGGCGCGTAAGCGCGAGCAGGGTGGGCCGCGAGGTCTCGGTGAGCGCGATGCGCCACGCGGCCGCGGTCTCGTTGGCGTCGGCCGGGCGGATCACGAGCGAGTTGGGGATGAGCCGCAGCGCGCCGAGGTGCTCGACGGGTTGGTGGGTGGGGCCGTCCTCGCCAAGGCCGACGCTGTCGTGAGTGAACACGTGGACGACGTGCAGGTGGCTGAGCGCGGCGAGCCGGATCGGCGGGCGCATGTAGTCGCTGAAGACGAGGAACGTCGCGCCGTAGGGGACGAACCCGCCGTGGTACGCCAAGCCGTTGACGATGGCGCCCATCGCGTGCTCGCGCACGCCGAAACGCAGGTTGCGCCCGGTGCGGTCCTCGGCGGAAAACGAGGGTGAGTCGTCGATGACCGTCTTGTTGCTCGGGGCGAGGTCGGCCGAGCCACCCACGAGCTCCGGCACGCGAGCGGCGAGCGCGTTCACGACCTTGCCGCCGGCTTCGCGGGTGGCCATCGCGCCGTCGGCGGCGGTGAAAGCGGGTACGTCCTCGTCCCAGTCCTCGGGCAGGTGCCCGCGCTGACGGCGCTCGAACTCCGCGCCGAGCTCGGGGAACTCGCGCCGGTACGCCTCGAAGCGCTCGTGCCACGCGATCCGCTCCGCAGCGCCGCGCGCAGCAGCCTCGCCCATGTGCGCACGGACCTCCTCGGGCACGTGGAACGCCGGCTCGAGCGGCCAGCCGAGCGCCTCCTTGGTGAGCCGCACCTCGTCTTCGCCGAGGGGCTCGCCATGGGCGGCGGCGGTGTCTTGCTTGTTGGGACTGCCGTAGCCGATCTGCGTGCGGATCGCGATGAGCGACGGGGCGCCTGAGGCCGCGCGCGCCTCCTCGACCGCGCGCGCGATCGCTTCGACGTCGGTGCCGTCCTCGACCCGCTGCACGTGCCAGCCGTACGCGGCGAACCGGGCGACGGTGTCCTCGGTGAACGCGAGGTCGGTCGAGCCGTCGATCGAGATGCCGTTGTCGTCGTAGAGCGCGATGAGCTTGCCGAGCTTCAGATGCCCGGCGAGAGACGCTGCCTCCGAGGCGACCCCCTCCATGAGGTCCCCATCGCTGCAGATGACGTACGTGTGGTGGCCGACGATCTCGTGACCGGGCCGGTTGAAGCGGGCGGCGAGCGATGCTTCGGCGATCGCCATGCCCACCGCGTTGCTGATGCCCTGGCCGAGCGGCCCAGTCGTCGCCTCGACGCCCGGCGTCAGACCGTACTCGGGATGTCCGGGAGTGCGGCTCCCCCACTGGCGGAAGTCCTCGAGTTCGCTCATCGGCAGGTCGTAGCCGGCGACATGCAGGAGGCCGTAGAGGAGCGCGCAGCCGTGACCCGCAGAGAGCACGAACCGGTCGCGGTCGGGCCACTTGGGATGGTCGGGATCGAAGCGCAAGAAGCGGCTCCACACGGCATAGGCCATCGGGGCGGCGCCCATCGGCATGCCGGGGTGACCCGAGTTCGCCTTCTCGACCATGTCGACCGCGAGGAAGCGCAGGGTGTCGATCGTCAGCTCGTCGATGCTCGTGTGCATGTGGCGGCTCCGTCGTCTCAGAGTCGGTACGAAACGGG
>SLCP01000134.1 GCA_007125735.1 Coriobacteriia bacterium
GGGTGCTCAGCGCCCTTCGCGTATCGGGCGACGTTGCCGAGGACCTCCATCATGGAGAGCGCGTAGGGACGCGCGGCCTCGATCATCTCCTGGGCCCTCTTGATCTTGGCGGTCGCGACCATCTCCATGGTGCGCGTGATCTGACGTGTCGACTCGACACTCCCGATCCTCTTCTTGATGTCGCGAAGATTCGGCATTACTCGCCCCTAGCTCGCCGTGAAGGACGCGGAGAACTCCTTGCTGGCACCTTCGAGCTTCTCGGAGGTCTCGTCGGACAACGTCTTCTCTTCGCGGATGGCGGCGCCGATCTCCGGATGCACGCTGCTGACGAACGCGAGCAAGTCATCGCGGAAGCGCTGGACGTCCTCGACTGCAAGCTCGTCGAGGAAGCCCTTCGTTCCGGCGAAGATCGCGACGACCTGCTGTTCCGTCGGGTAGGGCTCGTACTGCCCCTGCTTCAAGAGCTCGACGAGCCGTGCGCCGCGGTTGAGCGTCGACTGGGTCGCCTTGTCGAGGTCCGAACCGAACTGGGCGAACGCAGCGAGCTCGCGGTATTGCGCGAGGTCGAGACGGAGCGAACCGGCCACCTGCTTCATCGCCTTGATCTGGGCGTTGCCGCCAACGCGGGAAACCGAGATACCCACGTTGATAGCAGGCCGAACACCCTGGTAGAACAGGTCGGTCTGCAGGAATATCTGACCATCGGTGATGGAGATGACGTTCGTCGGGATGTAGGCCGATACGTCACCAGCTTGCGTCTCGATGACCGGCAGGGCGGTGAGGGAGCCCGCACCGTACTCGTCGGACATCTTGACCGCGCGCTCGAGCAGACGGCTATGCAGATAGAAGACATCACCGGGGTACGCTTCACGGCCCGGCGGGCGGCGGAGCGTGAGCGACATCTGGCGGTATGCGACGGCCTGCTTCGACAGGTCATCGTAGATGCAGAGCACGTGACGGCCCGGGTTGTCATTGCTCGCGGGCTTACCGTCCTCACCGTTGTACATGAAGAACTCGCCCATAGCGCAGCCGGCCATAGGGGCGATGTACTGCAGCGGTGCGGGGTCCGACGCTGAGGCGGACACCACAACCGTGTAGTCCATCGCGCCGTAACGCTCGAGCGTCTGCACGACGCCAGCGACTGTCGAGGCCTTCTGCCCCACGGCGACGTACACACAGATGACGTCGGCGCCCTTCTGGTTGATGATCGTGTCGATCGCCACCGCCGTCTTACCGGTCTGGCGGTCGCCGATGATGAGCTCGCGCTGGCCGCGGCCGACCGGGATCATCGAGTCGATGGCCATGATGCCGGTCTGCATCGGCTGGTGGACGGGCTGGCGCTCAATGACACCCGGTGCACGGAACTCCAGCGGGCGGTGACCCTCGGCCTGGATCGGTCCTTTGCCATCGAGCGGCTCTCCGAGCGGATTGACGATGCGCCCGAGTATCGCCTTGCCCGACGGAACCGACACGACACGACCCGTGGTGCGCACGGTGTCGTTCTCCTTGATGAGAGTCGTGTCGCCCATGAGAACGGCGCCGACCTCGTGCTCTTCGAGGTTGAGTGCCATACCGTAGACTACCTGGCCGTCTCCACCCTCGAACTCGAGCAGCTCGCCGGCCATGGCGCCACGGAGGCCCTCGACACGGGCGATACCGTCGCCGAGCTGGATGACCGTGCCGACCTCTCGAACGTCGACCTCGGCCTGAAAGCGCTCCAGCTGCGCCTTGAGAACGTCGTTGATGGCGCTCGCGGTGATCTCAGCCACCTACGCCTCACCTCCCTGAGATGCGGTGGACAACTGCGTGCGCACGGCTCCGAGCTGGGAAGCCAGGCTTCCGTCGAGGACGCGGCCTGCAACCTTGATGACGATGCCACCGACGATCGAAGCGTCCACCCGCTCGCGCAGGGTGACGGGTCGCCCAAGCGAAGCGACGAGATTGTCGGTGATGGACGCACGCAGCCTCTCATCGAGCGGCACGGCGGTGGTCACCTCGGCCACGACGATGCCGCGCTCGGCTTCGGCGATCTCGCTGAAGGCGCGCGCCATATCGTCGAGAAGGCCGGCGTTGCCTCGCTCGACCGCCAGCGTCACGACCGACACGACCTCGGACGACACCGTCGACCCGAATATCTCGCGCAGTATCTCGCGCTTCTTCTCGGCCGGGATCCCGGCGTCGGCGAGCGCGTTGCGCAGGTCCATGTGGCCACGGATCGCATCGACGACGACGCGTACGCCCTCGTCGGCCGCGTCGACGGCGTCGGCGGCGGAGGCGAGGTCGAAGAGGACCCGTGCGTAGGTCCTTGCGATCTCGCTAGTTGTCATTGAGGCCTCCCACCTCGGCGAGGTACTTGTCGATGAGCGCCGCGTGGTCGGCAGGCGAGAGCTTCTCGCCGATGAGCTTGCCGGCAACAGCGACCGACAGGTCCGCCACGGACGACTGCAGCTCGACCATGGCCGCCTGCTTCTCCGCCTCGATGGCCTCGCGGGCCTTCTCGACGATCTGTGCAGCCTCATCGTTGGCCTTCGCCACGATCTCTTCCTTCATCGACTCGGCGGCCTTGCGGCTCTGGTCGACGATCTTGCCCGACTCGGCGCGCGCCGCGGCCATCTGCTCCTTGTACTCATCGAGCAGGCGCTCGGCCTCGACCCGAGTCTCCTCGGCCTTCTCGAGGGATTCCTTGATCGTCTCGGCACGCTTGTCGAGGATGTTGGAGATCGGCCCAAAGGCGAACTTCTTGAGCAGCAAGAAGAGCACGGTGAACGCGATGATCGACGGCCAGATGTCCGCCAGGACGGGGACGACCGAGATCGCGGAACCGCCGTCTTCAGCTGCGTATGCGACTCCTACTAGCATGGCTTACGAAACCTCCACTCTGCGGTGTCGGCCGCTTAACCGGCGAGGATCAGAGCCAGAACGAAGCCGAGGAGCGCGAGCGCCTCGGTGAACGCGATGGCGATGAACATCGTGGTCTGGACCTTACCGGCCATCTCAGGCTGACGCGCCATGGCCTCGACGGCCTTGCCGCCGATGATTCCGATGCCCAGGCCCGGGCCGAAAGCGGCGAGGCCGTAGGCGATACCCGCGCCGAGTACGTTCAGAGAGCCTTCCACCAGTGATCCTCCTTCATTCCCGGGCCTCTACGGGCCCCCTGTTCGACCAACCGTTCGATGCCGGCGCGTGCCGACATGAGAGCCGTGATTAGTGCTCAGACGCGTGGAGCGCCCCGCCGATGTAGACGGAGGTGAGAATCGCGAACACGTACGCCTGGATGAACGCGACGAACACCTTGAAAGCGTACATGATGACCAGCATGAGGAAGCCGAAGCCGGTCATGGTGATGCCGAGAGCGCCGAGCTGCTGGGCGCCGAGGATCATGAAGATGCTGAAGATGCCGAGGATGATGCCGCCGGCGAACATGTTGGCGTAGAGACGAACGGCCAGCGTGAGCGGGCGCAGGAAGTGTCCGACGAATTCGAGCAGGAAGATGAACGGGCCGAGCGTGAAGCGGCCGAACGCCGGCATCTCGCGAACACCGCTGGGGATCAGGCTCTTGAGGTAGCCGATGAACCCGTTCTTCTTGAACCCGATCGCGTTGTAGACGATGAAGACCATCACCGCCCACGTCGCGGTCACGCCGATCGAGCCGGTACCCGGCAGCGATCCGGGGATCAGACCGATGACGTTGTTGAACAGGATGAAGAAGAAGAGCGTGCCGATGAACGGCGCGAACTTCAGTCCCTCCTTGCCCATGTTGTCGACGCACAGGTTCCGGATGAAGTCCACACCGGCCTCGGCGATGTTGCCGATGCCCTTCGGAACCAGGCTCGCCTTGCCGGCGGCGACCAGGAAGAAGACGAGCGTCACGACGAACGCGATGATCAGGAAGAACGTGTAGTTCGTCAGCACGAACGGGTCGAGAGCCGCCACCGTTCCGTGATCGTCGTCCCACGGCAGTACCGAGTAGTGGTGGAGCTTGGATGCAAGTTTCTCCGCAAAGCCTTCCACGCGGTTCCTTCCTCCTTCACCGTGACCGGGCGAGCAGCTTACCGTACCTCATGAGCTCGATCGTGTAGAGCACGAAAAAGCCGCCCGCTACTCCGATAGCGAACGGCACGAATCCCTCGGGGACGAAGCGGCGATACACGAAGAGCGCCCCCACGGCTATCAGCATCCTCAAGAACAGCGAGGCTGCCGCGAAGGCCAGACCGTGTTCGGGGGCGTCAGGCGTCATCGCGCGGAAGCTGGAGCGGGACGCCAGCAGGAGCCCGGCGCCGAGGACGACTCCGAGCACGAGCGCCACTGCCCAGTGTGAGAGCAGCGCGGACACGCTATCGACGAGTGCGGAAGTCAGGAATCTACCCCTCTATCCATGACACCCTACGCGGTGCGACCTCGGTGTCCGGCGAACCGACCCGATGCTGGCCCTCGTCCCCGACGCGTACCGGCGCGTGGCGAACAAGCCCGTTCGGACCCCTCGGAAGCGGCCCTATCGTACACGAAGCCCGACACGAGGACAAGCGAGCACGACCTGCTCAGATGTCACCGTCCGGGTGACGCGCCACGCGCTCGTCGAACGCTTCGTCGCCGGCTTCGTGAGGCTCGTCGTCGTCGGCCTCGTGATGGTGGTGCGCCGCTTCGAACAGCCCGAGCCACGAGGCCATGAACGCCGAGAGACCCGCGAGGACCGCGAACGCCACGAGCTTGAGGGAGACGGGCGCGTGTCGCACCGCATACCCTCCCACCGCGAGCGCCGCCGACCATACGTAGATGATGAGCACGGTCTGTCGCTGGTCGAATCCGCGCCCGAGGAGACGGTGGTGGATGTGGCCCTTGTCTGCCTCCTGGATCGGTCGCTTGTGCCGGATGCGCCTGATGATCGCCGATGCGGTGTCGAATATCGGTACTCCGATGATGAGAAGCGGCACAGCGAGAGCGATCGCAGCGACCGACTTCATGACGCCGAGCAAGGAGATGCTGGCAAGCGTGAAGCCGAGGAACATCGCTCCGGAGTCGCCCATGAAGATGCTGGCCGGGTTGAAGTTGTAGCGCAAGAACCCCACGCACGCCCCGATGAGCGCTGCGGCGAACGCCGCCGCGACGGGCTGGTTCGACTGCATCGCGAGCACGAGGAACGTGGTGGCGGCTATCGCGGTGACGCCCGCTGCCAAGCCGTCGAGGCCATCGATGAGGTTGATGACGTTCGCGAAACCGACGAAGTAGACGAGCGTGAGCGGGATGCCGGCAAGCCCGAGCGCGATGAGTCCGCTGCCGAACGGATGGCCGATGAAGTCGATGCGCACACCCGATCCGATCGCCACCATCGCCGCGACGATCTGACCGATCAGCTTGGGGCCGGGCTCGAGCGTCATGATGTCATCGAGGACCCCCACGATGAAGATGATGCCGAGGCCCGCCAGTACGCCGACGACCTGTGCCCCGCCCACGGCGACGAGCGCGCGCCACCCGAAGTACGTCTCCCCTACGTACTGGACGGCAAGCGCCGCGCCGAAGCCCGCGAACAGGGCTATCCCCCCGAGACGGGAGATCTCCCCGGTATGCACCTTGCGCCCGTCCGGCGTATCGACGAGGCCGAACCGGAGCGACGCGGCGCGCACCAGAGGAGTGAGCGCGAACGTCACGACCGCGGCGATGCCGACGAGCATAGCTATGCGCTCGACGCTCACGAGCCGCTCAGTCCCTCACGACCGCGCGCGGCCGTACGCCGGCCTCGGCAAGGATCTCGTCGGCCAGGGAATCCGGATACGGGTCGCGGAAGACGATGTCGACGACACCGGCGTTCACGAGGATCTTCGCGCAGAGCACGCAGGGCTGGTGCGTCGTGTAGACGGTGGCGCCGTCTATGACGATCCCGTGCCGAGCCGCCTGGATGACCGCGTTCTGCTCGGCGTGGATGCCCCGACAGAGCTCGTGGTGGCTTCCGGACGCTATGCTACGTGCCTCGCGGATACAGCCGACGTCCTCGCAGTGCGCGAGCCCGGTCGGGGTGCCGTTGTAGCCGGTTGCGAGGATGCGCCGGTCCTTGACGAGGATGGCGCCGGTGCGGCGCCGCATGCACGTGGACCGTCCGGCGACCTGCTCGGCGATGCTCATGAAGTATTCGTCCCACGAAGGGCGACCCATGACGTTGTGACCTCCGTGGTTAACGGGTACCGAACAGGCGGTCTCCGGCATCGCCGAGACCGGGGACGATATAGCCGTGGTCGTCGAGATGACTGTCGACGGCACACGTGTAGACCGTCACGTCCTCACAGCACTCGACGACCTCTCTGATTCCCTCGGGCGCAGCGATCAGCACGAGCAGATTGATCGCCCGTGCGCCCCGCTCACGCAGGAACTCGACGGCCGCAGCCGCCGAACCGCCGGTGGCGAGCATCGGGTCGACGATGAGTATGTCGCGCTCGCCGATGTCCTCGGGCAGCTTGCAGTAGTACTCGACCGGTTTCAAGGTCTCCGGGTCCCGGTACAGGCCGATGTGTCCCACCTTCGCAGCCGGGATGAGCTGCAGGATCCCGTCGACCATACCGAGACCAGCGCGCAGGATCGGTATGACCGCGACCTTCTTGCCGGCGAGCACGTACGTGGTGGCCTCGGTGACCGGGGTCGTCACCGTCGTCTGCGTAAGCTGGAAGTCTCGTGTCGCCTCGTACGCCATGAGCATCGCGAGTTCGCGCACGAGCTCGCGGAACTCCTTGGCGCCCGTAGCCGCATCGCGCATGATCGAGAGCTTGTGCTGGATGAGCGGGTGATCCATGACCACCACGTTGGGGTACTTCTCATGCGCCCGCTTGGCCACGCCGTCTCTCCTTGCGTCCGTCGCCCTCGGCCCTACAGCTCCGGATAGAGGGGGTGCGCCGCGAGCATCGACTGGACGTCGGCGGCGATGTCGGCAAGCCGCCGGGCGTCGTCGCGATGGAAGATCGCGTTCGCAAGCAGGCAGCCGACGGTATGTGCCTCGCCCTCGGTGAACCCGCGTGTCGTCATGGCGGCCGTCCCGACGCGGATGCCGCTCGTGACGAAGGGGCTCTCCGGGTCGTTGGGAATGGCGTTCTTGTTGACGGTGAAGCCGACCTCCTCGAGGAGCGCCTCAGCGTCCTTGCCCGTGATCTCGGCAGGCCGCAAGTCGACGAGCATGAGGTGGTTGTCGGTACCGCCGGACACGAGCCGCAGACCGCACTCGACCATCGCGGCACCCATCGCCTTGGCGTTGATGACGACCTGGTCGATATAGGCGGCGAACTCCGGTTGCATCGCCTCTTTGAACGCGACGGCCTTGGCCGCGACGATGTGCTCGAGCGGCCCGCCCTGAAGTCCGGGGAACACCGCCTTGTCGACCTTGGTGGCGTGCTCCTCCTTGCAGAGAATGAAGCCGGAGCGCGGGCCGCGCAGCGTCTTGTGCGAGGTGGAGGTCACCACATCGGCGTGCGGCACCGGGGACGGGTGCGCACCCGTGGCCACGAGGCCGGCGATGTGCGCCATGTCCACCATGAGGACCGCATCGACATCGCGCGCGATGGCCGCGAACCGCTCGAAATCGATGGTCCGCGGGTACGCGCTCGCACCGGCGATGATCATCTTGGGTCGGTGCTCGCGCGCAAGGCGCTCGACCTCGTCGTAGTCGATCGTCTCGGTCTCCATGTCGAGCCCGTAGGGTACTACGTTGAACCACTTGCCCGAGAAGTTGACCGGCGAGCCGTGGGTCAGGTGCCCGCCCATGGCGAGGTTCATGCCGAGGACGGTGTCCCCCGGGTCCATGAACGCCATGAATGCGGCGAGGTTGGCAGGCGCGCCCGCATGCGGTTGCACGTTGGCGTGCTCGGCCCCGAAGAGCTCCTTGGCTCGATCGCGCGCGAGGTCCTCGACGATGTCGACCTTCTCGCACCCACCGTAGTAGCGCTTGCCGGGCAGTCCCTCAGCGTACTTGTTGGTGAGCACGGTACCGGCGGCCTCGAGCACTGCGGGAGAGACGAAGTTCTCGCTCGCGATAAGCTCGATCGTGCCCCGCTGACGCTCGAGTTCGGCGTCGATAGCGGCTGCGACCTCGGGGTCGACTCCCGGGATGTATCTCAGTGTCATGGTTGCGTCTACTCCCCTTCTCGATATCGTGGCCCGCATCCCGCACGCGTGCGGGTGCGAGGCATTACGCCGACCCGTCCTCGAGTGCGGTGATGGCGTCGACGCGCCGCTGGTGGCGACCGCCCTCGAACGCCGTGGCGAGGAAGACGTCGACGATCTCGCGCGCGACGTCTTCGTCGAGGTACCGGCCGCCCATCGTCACGACGTTGGCGTCGTTGTGCAGTCGCGACATCTCGGCCATCTCAGGGTCGGACACGTTGGCGGCGCGCACGCCATGGATCTTGTTGGCCGCGACCGCGACCCCGATCCCCGAACCGCACACGAGCACTCCTCGGTCCGCTTCCCCGGACGCGACGGCCCTGCCGACCTTCGCCGCGAGCTCGGGGTAGTCGACCGACTCCTCATCGTGCGTGCCGACGTCGTCGACGTCGAAGCCTGCTTCTCTTAAGTGGGACTCAAGCTTCTCTTTGAGCTCGAAGCCCGCGTGATCGCTTCCGATGGAGATGCGCATCGAAGGATACCCCCGTTGGCGACGTGACGGATTCGGCGGCGACCCCCGGTCGGGAGCCACCGCCGATTGTATACCAGTGCCGGGACCGGGGCGATGCCGCCCGTCCCGTGTGGCCCCTGCGAGGCTACGCGCCGCCGCGTGCCGCCGCCATGATCTGCTCGGTGGGGATGGCGCCCTCGCGGATTATCTCGGGCTCGGCACCGGTACAGCGCACCACCGTCGATGCCCTGCGGTGCGCCGTCTCCCCGCCATCGAGCGCGACATCCGCCGCTGCGATTATGCGCTCCTCGAGCTCGTCGAACGCTCCGGGAGCGGGCTGTCCGGCGGTGTTGGCCGAGGTCGCGATGATCGGCCCTCCGGACGCGTGTATGAGTTCGATGATGACTTCGTGGTCGGGCGAGCGCAGGCCTACGGTGCCGTCCTCGGCGCGGAAGTCCTTGCCTACCTCCTCCGACGCCTTCACGACGAGAGTGAGCGCTCCGGGCCAGAACGCCTTGGCGAGGTTGTGTGCGTACTCGGGAACGTCGACCCCGTAGGTGTCGAGCAGTGCGTCATCGTTCTCTACGAGCCAGGGCAGGGGATTCTCGAGAGGTCTGACCTTGATGTCGAAGATCTCGTGCGGTCCGAAACAGGAGTGTGCAGCGGCACCGATGCCATAGACCGTTTCTGTCGGAAAAACAACAATCCCGCCGTCACGAAGTACCGTAGCGGCGAGATTGATGACCTCGGCAGAGGGGTTCTCCGGGTCTATGCGAAACACCTTGTTCATCGCGACCAGCCTCCTTCGTCGTGCCTGCCTGCCCTGACGACACTTAGAGCCGAGGACCCCGAGCGACGACGACCCGCTCGCGTTGCGCGAGGTCTTTCACGACTCTTACTTCTTGATACCACTCTTGTAACCCTTCCGCAGCGGATTCCACACAAGTCGCATCGAGTTCCATCGCAAGCGTGCCACCCGGCGCCAGCCACCCGCGCGCCTCATCCCCGATGCGGCGCGCCGTCGCGAGCCCATCGGGACCGCCGTCAAGTGCGAGCCCCGGCTCGAAACGCGCGACCTCGTCGGGCAGATCTGCGAGGTCGGGGGTCGGGATGTAGGGCGGGTTGGTCACCACGACGTCGACCGAGCCCCGCAGCTCCTCCGGGACGCCGGCGAACAGGTCACCGCGTTCGATCGTGACCCGAGAGCTCAATCCGAGCCGCTCCGCGTTGAGGCGGGCCGTCTCGACGGCGAGCTCGGAAAGGTCGGTCGCGAACACCTGGGCCGAGGAGTCCTCGAACGCTATGGAGCACGCTACGCAGCCCGAGCCCGTACACAGGTCGACGACGACCGGCCGCTCCGCCTCGGCACACGCGGCGAGCGCCTCGTCGACGAGCACCTCGGTCTCCGGGCGCGGGATGAAGACCCCGGGCACGACGCGCACGACGATGTGGCGGAAGGGCATCTCGCCGGTGACGTATTGTAGCGGCTCTCCGGCAGCGCGCCGCTTCACGCCAGCACGCAACTCGGCACGCTCGTCCTCGTCGAGCGGGCGGTCGAAGTGCGCGTAGAGTTCGACGCGAGAAAGCCCGGTGGCTGCGGAGATGAGCCACTCCGCCGAGCGGCGCGGCGTCTCGACGCACTCGCGCTCGAAGTATGCGCACGTCCACTCGAGCGCGTCTCGCACGGTCCAGACGCGCTCGGCCACCTCAGACCACCGCCGCCAGGCGCTCGGCCCGGTCGGCGGCGGCGAGCGCGTCGATGATCGCGTCGATCTCCCCCATCATGATCGCAGGGAGGTTGTGGACGGTGAGCCCGATACGGTGGTCGGTGAGCCGGTCCTGGGGGAAGTTGTACGTGCGGATCTTCTCCGAGCGCCCACCCGAGCCGATCTGGCTACGACGCGCCTCGCCGAGTTCGGCGTGCTGCTTCTCGAGCTCGAGCTCGTAGAGGCGCGCGCGCAATACGCGCATCGCGTTCTCGCGGTTCTGCAGCTGCGACTTCTGGTTCTGCGACTGCACGACGGTGCCGGTAGGCAGGTGGGTGATGCGGACCGCCGAGTCGGTGGTGTTCACCGACTGGCCACCGGGCCCGCTCGAGCGGAACACGTCGATGCGCAGGTCGTTCTGGTTGATCTCGATCTCGACGTCCTCGGCCTCGGGAAGGACCGCCACCGTCGCCGTCGAGGTGTGGATGCGTCCCCCGGACTCCGTCTGCGGGATGCGCTGGACACGGTGGACTCCCGACTCGAACTTCAGTTTGGAGTACACACCCGCACCCTTGACCATGAACGAGACCTCTTTGTACCCGCCGACCTCGTTGGCGGACACGTCGATCTCCTCGACCTTCCAGCGCTGCGACTCCGCGTACCGGACGTACAAGCGATAGAGGTCCCCTGCGAACAGACCCGCTTCGTCCCCGCCGGCGCCCGCACGGATCTCGACGATGACGTTCTTGTCGTCGTTGGGGTCCGGCGGGAGCATGAGGACCTTGAGCTCGTCTTCGAGCGCGCCCTTGCGCTTCTGGAGCGTCGCCAGCTCCTCGCGGGCAAGTTCGCGCATCTCGTGGTCGTCCTCGGCCGAGATGATCTGTTCGGCATCCTCGATCCCGTCGAGAACGCCGAAGTACTCGGTGATCCTGGCCGCGAGGGTCGCCATGTCGGCGTGCTCCTTGGCGAGCCGAGCGTATGCTTTCTGGTCGGAGAGCACCTCGGGATCGCCGAGGCGCTCCGTGAGCTCGCGGTACGTCGCGAGCATCGATTCGAGCTTGTCACGCATGGTGGGGCCGTTCCTTCTCTCAGCGGGGTGGCATAGGTGAAGCGTAGCACGTCGCGCAGGCACGCGGGGGTGCGGCGCGCGGACACGCGGGACGACAGCGCGCGGCCGCGGAGGCTTACGGCTCGGGCGCCCATCCGCGGGTATGAAGCCGCCAGAATACGCGCGACGCGACGACGAGCGCGGTCGCGACCGCCACGTAGACGACGCCGAGCATGGGACGCGGCAGCGTGGTGAGCCGCAAGACGTGGCCGAGTGCGACCATCGAGAGCACCACCGCCCACGAGCGCACGGAGAAGAATCCGAGCACCGGAGCGCTCGGCCCCCGCTCGCGGATGCGGACCGCAGCCTTCCGGGCGACCGGATCGAGCACGAAGCGCGCCTTGAGCAGGCCGAGGAGCACTCCTCCGGCGATCAGCACGACTGCCAGATCGGTGGCGAGCAACCACCCGATACCCCGCACGCTCAGTATCGCGGCTCCCGTCGCCCACAGGACTCCGGCGAACGCGAGTTGCGCACGCTCGTTCCGGGCCGTGACCGGGGCGGTGGCGGGGATGTCTGTCTCGGTCGTCACCTGCATGCTGGGCGTCGGTGCACGTAGCGTGCCTACCCGCTCACCACCGCGACATCGGCGGAGAGATCGGTCCCGGCGCCTTCCTGCTCCTCCCGCTCGATGACCGCCTTCATCGCCGTCACGGCGATCTCGACCATGCTCTCGTCGGGCTCGCGGGTCGTCATGCGCTGCAGCTGGAGTCCCGGCCACAGCACGACACGCACCACCGGATTGTCCGGCGCCTTGCCCGCCCACTTGATGACCTCGTACGCCAAGCCCGCGATAAGCGGCAGTAACACGATCCGCAAGCCGATCGCCACGCTCAAGACCACGAAACGGTGATCGGTACCCATGAGGTCGGTGAAGAAGCGGACCGGCACGAGCGAGAACACGAGTATCGCGATGACCATGACCATGAGCAGGAACGACGTCCCACACCGTACGTGCAACGTTGTGTTCTCCTGGATGACGCGCGGCTCGAGCGGTAATCCTCGCTCGTAGGCGTGGATGGTCTTGTGCTCGGCACCGTGGTACGCGAACACGCGCTGGATGTCGCGCATGCGGCTGATCGCCCAGATGTAGAGGAAGAACGCCACCACGCGAAGCACGCCATCGACGATGTTCCAGGTGAACGGCCGCTCGGTCGCCTCACCCACGAGCAGGTTCGTCGCCACCGCCGGCAAGATGATGAACAGGAACACGGCAAGACCCACGCCGAGCGTCATCGACAGCGCGATCTCCTTGCTCGAGAGCTTCTCCTCCTCGGTCTCGCCTGCATGCTCCGCGGAGATCGAGAACGCCTTCATCGCGAGCACGAGCGTCTCGTAGAGCCCAACCACACCCCGGATGACCGGCTTGCCGAGCCACGGCCGCTTCGAGATCGCGGTCTTGAGGTCGTGTGCCTCGAGGTGGATCGAACCGTCGGCCTTGCGCACGGCGACCGCCCAGTTGTGCTTGCCGCGCATCATGATCCCCTCGAGGACCGCCTGTCCTCCGATATGCGTGTGTTTGATGGGCATCAGTCACGTCCCTTCGAGCCGAGGAGGTCTTTCCATCCCGCCTTCACCTCGGCGGGTATACGTGCGTGGGTTGCGAGCCAGACGAGGAAGACAGCGATCGCGGCGAGCACGAGGCCGGCGTTGGGCTGGTTGAGCCAGTACGGAGCACCGGGAAGCCTGAACACGTCCATGACCGCCAGACCGGCGCCTGCCATCGTCACGAGCGAGACGTTGGCGGCGTTGTCGCGCCGCTCGAGATAGGCGTGGCGCCTCGGCGGGTCCTGCGAGCGCATGCCCGACGCAATCCCCCACACCGCCGGTCTCAGGCCGATCGCGAGCAGCGGAACGAGAGCGGCGAACAACGTGACCGACCACTCGTCGGCAAGGAGCGCGGTGATCTGCCATGCGACGATGAGCGGAACGAGCACGTGCATCGCGACGACGGTCCAGTCGACACGCGACGCCTCCGCCGGGGCCGTCAGGGGTGTGGGCGTTTGGTCACTCACGCCTCGGCGCCCTTTCGAACGGCTCGCCACACGTCATCGCGCCCTCCCGGCACGGGCCGCGGCGGCACGACGCGCCGGCGTCCATGAACACGTAGGGAGCCGTGGGTTCGGCGAGACCGAGCATGGCCGAGGCGACGGCGCGTATCTCCCACTGTGCCCGCTTACAGCATCGCAACTCGAAGAAGTGCAGCAGCTCGCGGACGTTCATGGTGACCACGATCTTCGTCTCCATGGCGTTGGGGAGCAGGTAGCGCGCG
Source organism: Coriobacteriia bacterium (assembly GCA_007125735.1). Taxonomy (GTDB): domain Bacteria; phylum Actinomycetota; class Coriobacteriia; order Anaerosomatales; family SLCP01; genus SLCP01. The sequence continues at coordinate 13,677 of SLCP01000134.1, forward strand.
TCCTCGGCGGCGACACCGGCGTCGACGAGCTGCCGGTATGCGGCGAACGCAGCAGCGGTGGCGTCCTCGAACCCCTGACGCGCTTCAGGGTCGGCGGCGATGGCCGGCGGGACGATGAAGCACGGCTCCTCGGCGTAGGAGACGTAGCGCTGGGACTGCTGGTTGTACGACGCGATCCGGTGGCGCACGAGCTGGTGGGTCATCGCACGCGAGACGCCATCGATCGCGAACGTGTACGTCGCGTGCTCGAGCGCCGAGAAGTGGCCCGAGGTCATGATCGTGCGCAGCACCTTGCGTACGGCGTCGGCGGTCATCCCCTCCATGAGCTCGGCGGCACCGACGGGGGCATAACACAGCCTCGCAGCAGCCGCGACGGCCCGCTCGGGATCGGGGGTGTGATAGAGAAGGCGGACGTCCAACGGGACCTCTTCCGAGCGGTTCGGGTCTAACGGTCGACCCTTGCAGACGAGAAGGGAGGCGAGTCGCCTCGCCTCCCTATTCTAGCAGCGAGCCCTCAATGCGGGGCTACTCGGCAGACTCCTCAGCGGGGGCCTCCTCGACCGCGGGCTCCTCTGCGGGGGCCTCCTCGGCGCGAGCCTCAGACGGAGCCTCGTCGCCGACCGCGTCGGTCTGGCCGGCAGCGCTCGCGCGCTCGACCTCGCGCGTCGCGGCGCGAGCGGCCTTCTCGGCTTCCTTGGCCTCGCGAGCCTGGCGGGCAGTGAGCGCGGCCTCCTCGGCGGCCTTCTGGCGCGCCTCACGCTCGGCGGCCTCCTTCTCCATGACGGACGCGGCGGCGTTACCGAACTTGTCGGCGAAGCGCTGGACGCGACCGCCGGAGTCGACAAGCTTCTGGGTGCCGGTGTAGAACGGGTGGCACTTCGAGCACAACTCGACGTGCAGGTCGGGCTTGGTCGAACGGGTCTTGAACGACTCGCCGCACGAGCACGTCACCGTGCTCTCGACGTAGTCCGGGTGGATTCCCTCACGCACGAACGGTCACCTCCGATACACGGCCCTGGTTTCCGACCAGGGCCTCAGGCTGAGCCGACAGAGTGTATCACGGGAGCGTGACAGCGGCAACGGATCCGGAGCGGTCCAGAAGCCACCCCGCCCCTACTCGATGAGCAGGCCACGGAGCGCGGTCTCGACTCCGTCGCTCACGGCGACCGGACCGCCGTAGACTCGCACATCGAAGACGGCACCGGGATTGTCGCGCAGCAGCGCCGCGATCCCGGGATCGAGCGTGTTCGTGGGCGTGAGCAAGAGCACGCCGCTCGCCTCACCGACGTTGACGGAGCCGCTGAGCGCGTCGGGGAAGTTCTGTCCGGTCGCGATGCCGATCGAGCGCCAGCGCGCCCACTCCCGTTCGACGCCCGTCTGCGATGCGATCATGCTCGTTGCATAGCGGTTCGCGCCTCCGGCGCGGACGAGGGTCGCTCCGGAGGCCGCAGCGAAGTCTGCGGCCACAGCGTCGGAGACAGCCGACGTGCCGCCCGCCA
>SLCP01000087.1 GCA_007125735.1 Coriobacteriia bacterium
CGCGGCGACGTACGGGTTGCTGATGCGGTTCGGGCGCACCTTGCGCTTGGGCTTCCAGCCGATGATGAGCACCACGCCGGCCACGAGGATGATGACGAACGCGACGGGCGAGACGATGCCGATCACCCGCGTGAGTGACGCCTGGAGCCAGAACGTGAAGACGAGACCCACGAGCCCCATGAAGGCTATCACGCCTGCGCTCACGAGCACGCCGAACAGTGCGAGGTAGCGCCTCGAGTCGTGCTGCTCGCCCACCGTGCGCGCGAGGCGCGCGAGGAACGCGGGGTAGAGCGGGATCACGCAGAGCGCGGTCGTGGGCGTGAGCACGCCGAGCCAGAAGGTGAGAGCGAGATCACCGAGGAGGGACACCGCGCTCTACCTCGCGTCGTCGAGGGCCGCACGCAGCTCGTCTGCCGGCTTCACCCCGCGCGTCATCGCCTCGGCGCTCGTCTGCTGCGCATTGACTACGACCTTGGGCGCGAGCGGCGGGGTGATGATGTAGCTCCCGTACTGCTCGCGCAGCATCTCGGTCATCTCGATGGGGGCGACCACGAACACGCCCTCATAGTCGTTGCGCGCGATGTGGTCGCGGACCATCTGAGCGTCCTCGTTGGGATCGACATCGATGGCGATCACCACGGCGTCATCGATCTGACGCACGAGCCGCGTCGTCTCCGCCAACTGGCGGCGACACACGCTTCACCACACGGCGAACGACTTGACGAGCACCGGCTGTCCGCGGAAGTCCGAGATGCGGAACCGCTCGCCGGTCTGCACGTCTTCGAGTTCGACGTCGAGCCAGGGGAACGCGGATGCGACCGGCTCGTCGGCGGGCTCGCCGGGAGCCGACGGGGTCTCCTCGACTGTCGGTGAGGGGTCGACCGGCGGAGCGACGGGGTCCTCGGCGACCTCCGGAGCACAGCCGGCAAGCATCAGTATGCCGAGGGCGACCATCGCCGACAGCAATAGCGCCGACCTGCGCCCCAGGATGCGCGTGTGCGATCCCATTGCAACCTCCCTGACGACATCCGGATGCACGGTTCGTTCCCAATGCGCCACACCGCCCAAACCGCGCGACGCGGCCGCCTGCTACTCGTAAGCGATCGCGTCGCGCACACTCACCTGTGACGCGCGGAACGCCGGCAGCATGCTCGCGGCGATGGCGATGGCGGTGACCGCCGCAAGCCAGATGCCCACCCCGCTCCATGCGTACTCGAATGCGAGCGGCAGCCCCATCGCGCGCTCGAGCATGTCGAGCAACGCGGCGCTCATCGGGTAGGACACGAGCGCGCCGACGAACCACGCGATGAGCGCGATGACGACGCCCTCGGTCACGAATATCTGGTAGATCGATCGGTGCGAGGCTCCGATGGCGCGCATGACCCCGATCTCGCGCGTCGACTCGAGCACGTTGATCGTCATCGTGCCGGTGAGCCCGATAACCCCCACCGCGGCGAGGATGACGCCCATGATGGCGAGGAACGTCACGAGGATGCCGAGCTGGCTCGCCACCTGGTCGCGCTGGTCGTTCGCGGTCTGCGTGAAGGCCACCGGCACGCCGCGCTCTTCGAGCCTGCGCTCGACGACGCGGGCGATACGGGCGTGCTCCCACGTGTCGTCGGTGGGCGTACGCAGCTGCAACCGCATGATCGCCCCGCTCCGGCCGGCGATCTCGTCGACGTAGGCGGCGGGCGCGAAGGCGACCGGCCCCATGAGGCCAGCGGTGACCACGCCCACGACCTCGAACGTGCGGTCCTCGCCGAGCACGTTGAACGTCGCCGAGGAACCCACCCTCAGCTCGGGCTCGTCTTTGGCGACATCGGCGTTGAGGACGATAGCCGCCCGATCGCCCGCCGCCAGCCAGCGGCCCTCAGAGATGCGCGGCACGACGAAGTCCGATGCCGGGTCGACTCCTATGAGGTCGATAGGCTGGGACTCGGTGCCGTCCGCACGCGTGAAGACGCTCCGGTACTCGGGCATCCCCGACACCGCGACGACTCCTTCGACCCGCGAGGCGATCCGCTCGACCGCCTCTCGGCTCTGGGGCACCGCGAACCACATCTGCGCATCGAAGTCCCACATGTCGACCTCGTCGACGGTCGCCAGTATCGAGCTCTGCACGCTCATCACCGACATGATCACCGCCGAGGCGAGCGTGAGCGTCACGAGCGTGAGCGTAAGCCGGCCTTTGCGCAGGAACGTATTGCGCAGCGAGAGGGCCACCGGCCGAGGAAGCCCGCGCACGAGACCGAGCGCCCGGTCGATGAGACCGTGCCCGAACGACGTGCCGCTCATCCCGGTCGCGTTGAGCGCGCGCACGACGCTGATCCGCGTGCCGAGCCGGACCGGGACGAGCGCCGCGAGGAGCGGGACCGCGAGTCCCACCGCCACGCCGAGCGCGATCACGGAGGGCGGGGGTGCGTAGGTGGTGATGCGGAAGTTCAAGAGGTCCGCGGCGTAGCCCGTGAACCAGTGACCCGCCGCAGCACCGATCGGCATCCCCACCGCCACCGCGAACACGCCGTAGACCGCGACCATGACGAGGTACATCCGCATGATCTGATCGGCCCGACCGCCCACCGCCTTCATGATGCCGACCTGGCTGACCTGCTGGGCCATGATGGCCTGGACGGTCGTGACCACGAGGAATCCCGAAAGCGCGAGGCTCAGCACGCCGAGCGCGAGCAGGAGAAGTGACACCGCCCGGAAGATGTCGCCGAGGAAGTGGCTCCCCGGCTCGGGAACGCTCGTCTGAAGCACGCGCACGCCGCGCGCCCCCAATACGTCGTCACGGACCTCGACCGCGAGCCGACTGGCTTCCGCACGCGTGGGCGCGCCCTCGGCGATGAGATGGATCTCGTTGTAGTGCGTCGGCTGGTCGAGCAGGCGCAGCGTATCCATCGAAACGTACCCGGTCGCGGTCGCCACGAAGGTGGCCGGGAACGCATTGATGTCGTGCACGATGCCGGTCACGCGCAGCTCCGTCCGCTTGCCGGAGGGCGCCTCGACGCTGACGACGTCCCCTACCGCGTAATCCGCGACCATCTGGACGGAACGCTCGAGCAGCAACTCGCCGGCGACCGGAGGGAAGGAGCGGGCGCTCTCGAGAGTGACGAGGTCCATCCGCCCCCGTTCGAACTCGGGGAGTGCGCTGACGTGCAACGTGTCCCACCCTGCCGAGGAGGCCGCCTCGGGCTGCTCCCCTTTGGTGTAGCGCACCGCGAGCGTGCGGCGCCCCTCGGCGAAACGCACGCCTTCGAAACGCTCGACCGCGCGCACCACGCTGTCGTCAGCGGCATCCACCGAAAACGAGATGGTCGCAGGCACCGAGGCGGCGTAAACGGCTTCGAACTCGCGGAGCAGGATCCCTCGGCCGCCCATGACCACCGTGATCGCGAAGACGCCCACCGCGATCGAGAGCACCACGAGCAGGGTCCGGAAGCGGTGGCTCGAAAGATCGCGGACGACCTTGCGCCACCGGGGAGCGAGACCGGAAAGCGGGCCGCTCATAGCCCGACGCGCTCGGCCCGGGGGCGGTGGATGATCTCGTCGGTGATCTCGCCGTCGCTCACGGTGAGCGAGCGGCGCACGCGAGACGCGATGTCGGTGTCGTGCGTGACCATGATGATCGTCTTGTGGGCCTCGACCAGCTCCTCGAACAGGTGGAAGACCGCATCGGCGGTCTTGGAGTCGAGGTTGCCGGTGGGTTCGTCAGCGGCGAGTATCGGCGGGTCGTTGGCGAGCGCGCGCGCGATGGCTGCGCGCTGCTGCTGACCGCCGGAGAGCGCGGACGGCAACTTGTGTGCCTGGTCGGCGAGTTCGACCTGCTCGAGCAGGTGCATCGCGTGCTCGGGGCGCTCGGCCGGAGCGTACATCGCGCAGAAGTCCATCGGCAGCATGACGTTCTCGATGACGGTGAGCGTGGGCAGCAGCTGGAAGAACTGGAACACCACGCCGATCGTCCGCCCGCGCCACATCGCGAGCTGGTTCTCGTTGAGCGCGTGCACCGGCGTCCCGCCCACGACGACCTCCCCCGAGGTGGGCCGGTCGATGCCGGTGATCATGTTGATGAGCGTCGTCTTACCCGAGCCCGACTTGCCGATGAGCCCCACGAACTCGCCGCTGCGGACCTCGAGGTCGACATGGCGCAGCGCAGTGAACGGCACCTCCCCGGTGTCGTAGACCTTCACGACGTCGCGGAGCGAGACGAGCACCGATGACTCGGCGGTGTGTTGGCTGGACACGTGTACCTACTCCTGTCGTGCACGAGCTGTCGCGTGACTCGCGGTCGTGAACCTGCTACACGAGACGGCGGTCGCGACGCTTCACGTAGAGGCGCCACAGCACGAACGCAATGCCGAGGCCAGCGATGCC
>SLCP01000201.1 GCA_007125735.1 Coriobacteriia bacterium
CGTGTGAGTCACGACGTGACCGACGATGTCGTTCACGCGCTCGCGACGGCGCAAGTAGATCTCGTCCCGCTCGCCTTCAGGCTCGATGCCGTGGCGCTCGGCGACGTTCTCATCGCCTTCGAGGACGAGGAGTGCTTCGGCCCGCGTACCGACCCGCGCGGCCATGAGCACGAGCTGCTCTTCGAGCTCGTAGTCTGAGATGCCGCAACGGGCGTCGGCGATGGCGGCCTTGAGTTCGTCGATGCCTTTGCCCCGCACGGCGACGGTCTCGATGACGGGCACGCCGAGGAGGTCGGAGAGCAGATCGCGATCGATGCCCACGCCGCGGGAGCGGGCTTCATCGGCCCTGTTGAGCGGCACGACCATCCGCTTGCCCATATCGATAAGTTGCAGCGTGAGGAAGAGGTCGCGCTCGAGATGAACGGCGTCGACGACGTTGAGCACGACGTCGGCGTCCATGATCACGTCGCGGGCGACGCGCTCCTCGTCGTTGAAGGAGGAGACGCCGTAGACGCCGGGGGTGTCGACGACGTCGAACTCACCGAGCTGTCCGCGCGTGAGCTCGACCGTCGTTCCCGGAAAGTTGCTGACGTCGACGTACGTGCCGGTCAGTGCGTTGAATACGACCGACTTGCCAACGTTGGGGTTACCCGCCAACACGAGCGTCGCCGCGCCCTCACGGTGCTCGAGTGGTGTGGGCGCGTGGCAGTGAGCCGAGGTCTGCTCCGTCATCTCAGTTGCGCTCCCCCACACGCCGGACATCGATCTTGCGGGCGAGGTTGCGACCGATGGCGATCTCCTGCATGCCCGAACGCACGACCACGGGACCGGCCGGCACGCGGGTGATGCACGAGATGCACGCGCCCTCGGCCATGCCGAAGCGAAGCGCCGTGATGCGCGCCATCTCATCGCCGATGGAAACGACCTCGCACGCATCGCCCCTGCGGAGCCGGTCGAGCGTGAGAGTCTCGGCCGTGGCGGCCGTTTCCTGCGTGTCGTGTGTCGCCATCGTCGCGCCTCCTGCGTGTAGGGCCGGACTTAGTGTGTGCTAACTATCGTGCACGGCCCATGCTACACGCACTCCGGAGCCCCCGTCAATACCTCGCTTTACCCGGCACGCATCCGCAGCTGGATGCTGTCGCTGACAACCATCCTGCAGTTGGCTTACACTTGACGTACCGTCCCCGAACTCTCCGAACCCCGCGTTCCGAACCGCACGCATGAACGATAGGGCCCGATAGGAGCTCGATGGCCGCCGAGGACCGCACGCCGCTCATTGCACGCCTCCTGCCGTCGAGTCTGCGCTCCCGGCTCACGCTTACCATCCTTCTTACGAACGTATCCCTCGTGACCGCCGGTGCACTCGTGCTGGCAGTGTTCGCCTCCATCGACCAGCCTGCGCGCCTCGAACGCGAGGCGTCGGCGGCTCTCGGCGCGGTCGCGAGGAGCATCGGCCACGAGATCGCGCTCGTCGACGCCATCGCTACGAGCGCTGCAGTGTCGCCAGGGTTTGGCAGTGACGCGTCACCGGATCCAACCGCGGAGGTCGGACGGGCCGTCACGCGGCTGGAGGGAGTGCTCGCCAACACGGAGAGCGACGCTGCGCTCCTGTTCGCACCCGATGGCCAGGTGCTCGCGGTGATCGGACAGGCTCCCGCGACCACACTCGCCGAGTCGCTCGTCCGGACAGCGGGTCTCGTCGAGGAGAGCGGGCTCATCGGCCTCGACGAACGCCGCCTTGCTGCCATGTCCGTGCGAACGCTCGGCTCGGCGGAGCACGGGTGGCTCGCGATCGTCCGCGAGATCGACATCGAGTCGCTTTCACGCGCATCGGTCGACTTCAGCCGCACGGGCCGCGCGGGCCCGGACGACACGCCGCTACCAGCGCTCCCGTCGCAGGCGTTCTCCACAGCCGTCGCGTCGCCCACGGGTAACGGGCTGCTCGTGAGGGGCGAGCTCGTCGGCATCGACGGGCGTCCCGCAGGATGGGTCGCGGTCGCTCTCGAAGACGAGCGGGGCTTCGCCGACCTCCTCGGTCTGTCGTTCCTCGTCGCCGCCGGGCTTGCCGTGGTCGTCGGGCTTATCGTCGGCGTCGGACTCACGGTGCTCGTCCGCCAGCCCCTCGAAGCGCTCATCGCCCACGTGCGCCGACACGGGCATGCAGCGCTCGAGGGCCATGCGGTGACCCACCTCGAACGCGACCCGATGCTGCCGGTCGAGTTCACGAATCTCGCCGATGTCTACGACGGCCTGCTCGAACACCTCGCCCGCCGCCAGGCGGAGGTGGCCGAGGCGACGAGCGCGCTGAGGTCCGCTGTCGACGACTCGTCCGAAGCGAAGCTCCTCGTGCGCGACGAGCGGGTGGCGCTCGTCAACGCCGCCGCCACCACCCTTCTCGGCATCCCCGCCGGCAGCCCGCTCGCCGCATGGGACGATGTCCTCGAATCGCTTACGGTCGAAGACGAAGACGGCGCCTCACTCGCACCCGACGACCTCCTCGCTGCCGCCTGCGCCGCGCCTATCGTTGTGAAGCTCTCGCGCCCAGGACTCCCGACACGCTGGGTGGAAGTGCGCGCCGTCCGACATGACGACTCTCACGAGACGACGCTGCTCACCGGCCGCGACGTCACCGAGCAGCGCCGGATCGACGCCGTCCGTGACGAGATCGTCTCGCTCGTCTCGCACGACCTGCGTGCTCCGCTCACCGTTATCGGCGGCTACCTCGACCTACTCGAGCGTCCGCTTCCCGACGACACCCGTGCAGAAGCCGTCTCCTCGGCCCGGCGGAGCAAGGAGCGCATGGAGGCCCTCCTCGAAGACCTGTTGACCGCCACACGCGCCGAGGAGCTCTTCACCCCTACAGTGCTCGAACCGGTCTCGCTCTCGGCGCTGGCCGAGGAGACTGCGGCCTCCTTCGAGCACGCCTCGGCCCACCGTATCTCGGCCACCACGACCGGGGACGGCATCGTGCTTGGGGAGGAGCGGCGACTGCGCCAGGTGCTCGTCAACCTCGTCACTAACGCCATCAAACACGCTCCTGAGACGGGCGCCATCAACATCGAAGTCGGATCCCGTGACGGCCGCGTCCGCGCGGCCATCCAGGACGATGGGCCCGGCGTCCCCGAGGCGGACCGGGAAGTCATCTTCGAGCGGTTCACACGGCTTGCCGACGGGAGCGAGAACCGTCCGGGCATCGGGCTCGGCCTCTACATCGTGCGCGCGATCGTGGAAAGCCACGGTGGCATCGTCAGCGTCGGGGACCGGCCCGACGGCAGCTCGGGCGCGCGGTTCGTCGTCGACCTGCCCGAGGCGCCCCCTACCGCCTAGCGGCCCTCGAGCGCGAGGCGGACGAGCCGCTCGCAGAGCTCGGGGAACTCCATGCCGGCGGCTCGGGCGGCATCCGGAAGCAGACTCGTGGTCGTCATGCCGGGGATCGTGTTCGTCTCGAGCAGCCAGACCGTGTCCTCGGCGTCGACGATGGTGTCGGCACGCGACATCCCCCGGCACCCGAGCGCGCGGTGAGCCTCCACGGCGATCCGCTGGCACTCCTCGGCCACCTCAGGTTTCACGCGCGCCGGGATGATGTGGCGACTCATGCCCGGCACGTACTTCGACTCGTAATCGTAAAACTCGTGTTCGGGAACGATCTCGAGGGTGGGCAGCGCGATCAGCTCGTCGTTGCCGAGGACCCCCACGGTCACCTCGACGCCCGCGACGAACCGCTCGACGAGCACGCTGTCGTCGAAGCGGAACGCCTCCGCGATCGCGGCGTCGAGCTCGGACGGCTCGTGTGCGATCGTCACGCCGAGCGCCGAGCCTTCGTTCGCGGGCTTGACCACCGTCTTCTCGCCGAGGGCGGCGGTGATGGCGGCGGTATCGGCCGTATCGCCCGGCCGCAGGTGCACGTAGTCGGGCGTGGGCAGCCCCGCATACGCGAAAAAGTGCTTCGACATCACCTTGTCCATCGCGAGCGCGCTCGCCAGCACGCCGGAGCCGACGTACGCCATCCCCAAGAGCTCGAGCAGCCCTTGTACCGTACCGTCCTCGCCGAGCCGCCCGTGCAGGCAGATGAAGACGACGTCCGGTGCCGCATCGACGAGCTGGCCGATGAACGCCTCGTCGCGCGCATCGATCCGGACCACCTCGTGGCCGAGCGTGGCAAGCGCTTGCGAGACCTGCGCGCCGGTGTTGAGGGAGACCTCTCGCTCACCCGATCGTCCACCCATGAGGACCGCGACCGTTAGCGTTCCGTCTGCGTTCATGCGCGCGCTCTCTTCTCGAAGGCGGAGAACAGCATCACAACATCCCCAGTCGGAGCGCGTCGATGATCACGAGAGCGACCCACCACGCGAGAACACCGAAGAGCGTGGCCGAGGCTCCCCTCACGAGTGCGGTCGTGAGCAACCCCCCTCGGCAACCGGGGGAGCTCGCGTACCACGCGAAAGCCCAGGTGAAGACCGCGAGCAGCGGTCCTATCGCGGTGAGCGCGACCGTTGCGAGCAGCAGGTTGGGGTAGGCCGGATTCTCGAGTGCCGGTCCGGTGGCGTCGGGGCCGGCGAGCAGGTAGACCGAGGCCGCCACGAGCGCGGCCCATAGCGTCAGGTAGACGAGGTAGGGCCACCACGCGACCGGCTTCGCCGCGGGGGTCTCGCACGGAGCGGTCGCGGGAGCGGTCGCTGGCTCGGGCTCGGGCTCGGGCTCGGATGCAGTGTCAGGCGCTGCCGAGGCCTCGGGCGGCGGCTCGGGCGCTGCCAGGGCCTCGGGCGGCGGCTCGGATTCCTCGGCATCCGGCTCTGCGGCGTCGGACTCCGTTGGCTCGGGCTCCTCGTCGACGCGGATCGCTGTCTCCTCGCTCATTCCACCTCTTCCCCCGACTCTCTTGCAGGCAAGTCTACGCGAGCCGGGAACCCTGCGTCGACCTCGATCGCGTCGGCATCGGTCGCCTCGCCGCGAGACCACGCGATAGCGGCGCCGAGCGCCGCGACGACGGCCGCAACGACGAAGGCGGAGCGCATCGCGCTCACGAACAACTCCGCCTCAGCGCCGACGAGCACCGCCTCCGACGACATGAGGTCCGCGCCTCCGAGCCCGAGCGAGATGACGAGCGCGGTGACCCCGACCCCGAACGCGATTCCGAGATTTCGTGCTTGACCCACGAGCGCTGACCCCACCCCGACGCGCGTGCGTGGTGTCGCACGGAGGATGTCGGCGGTGTTGGGCGCACTGAAGACCGAGAGCCCCGTGCCCACACCCACGAGCGCCAACACGATGAAGCCCGGATGGGTGTCGACCGCAATACGCGTCATCGCCGTGAGCGTGACCGCCAGGAGCACAAGCCCTGCCGTCGACAAGCGCCGGCTGCCCATCCGGTCCGACGCCCGCCCTGCCGCCGGTGCGAAGAGCGCCATCGTGAGCGGTGTCGCGGTGAGCAGGAGCCCCGCCGTCTGAGGCGCGAGGCCTTGGACTTTGAGCAGATAGAAAGGCATGGTGAACGTGACCGCGAACAGGCTCGTGAAGCTCAGCACCGCCGAGATCAGCCCAGCCGAGAAGCGCCACCTGCGAAACATGCCAAGGTCGACGAGCGGGTGCGCTACCCGCCGCTCGACGCGCACGAACACCATCCCCGCGACCACCGCGACGGCGGCGAGCCCGATCGTCGTAGGCGCGATGACCCCCGAGCGGGCCGTCTCGGAGAGCGCGAGCAGGGCCGATGTGAGCGTAACCGAGACGAGGGCGGCCCCCGCTATATCGAACGGCTCGGCATCCGGGCAGTCCTCGGGCAGCAGTGCCCGGGCCACTCCCGCCGTGACGAGCGCCAGAGGGATATTGACGAGGAAGATGCCTTGCCAGCCCCAGAGCGCCACCAGCGTCCCACCGAGCGCGGGCCCGATCGTAAGGCCAGCCGAGACGGCGAGACTGATCCAGCCGAGCGCCCAGCCGCGCCTCTGTGGCGGGAACGTGCGGCTGACGAGCGCGGGACCCGCGGCGAACATCGCGGCAGCCCCGATCGCCTGGAAGACCCTGGCCGCTATCAACCAGCCGAGCGACGGCACGAGCGCGCACGCAGCAGAACCCGTGGCGAAGACGAGGAACCCCGAGACGTAGACGCGGCGCAGACCGTAGATGTCGGCGAGACGCCCCATCGCGAGCACGAACGACGCGGTCGTCAGCACGTAGGCAGTCGCAACCCATCCCACCGACGTGAGGCGCGCGCCGAAATCGGCCGCCATCGCAGGGAGCGCGATGTTGACGATGCTCGAATCGAGCGGGGCGATGAACGTGCCGATGGTGAGTATCGCGAGAACCACGCGTTCGTCGACGTGTCTTCCGTCGCATACGAGCACTCGGTCGCGCTTCGCTGACATACACCCGTCCCATCACATGGCGCTCGGCCATCCTCGGCAGAATATGGTGCTTTAGTGCGGTTTACGATCGTCTGGCACCGCATCGCGTCCGTCCGGCATAGTATGTGCGAGTGTATGGCCGAGACTCTCAGCCAACGACGCGAGGTGAAGCATGCACGACGATACGCCTGACACCCAGGATACCCCTTCTGACGCGCCCACAATGCCGAGTCCTCCGCAGCCCAACGCAGAGCCGTCCGTCCGCACGGGCACGTCTGCAGGAGCGGTCGTCGCGATCGCGCTCGCCGTCTCCCTGTTCGCCGGCGCCATCGCCGGCGGGTTCGGCGGTTTCGCGGGGGCGTGGGTCGCGCTGCGCGGCACTCCGGCGGGCGAGCCCGGCACGGTGCGTGTCGTGCCCGCAGAGACCGATGAGCCGGTCATCGCCGCCGCCGCAGCCGCGTTGCCGAGCGTCGTCAACATTGACGTGCGCGGCTCCGCCAGTCCGAGCACCGACGATTCGCTGCCCGAAGGCCACCCCGGTGTGCCGCGCCAGGGCAACGGCTCGGGCGTGGCCTTCATGGTCGCACCGGAGGGCGGCACGTACATCCTTACGAACGCACACGTGGTCAGCGACGCGGACACCGTGATCGTCAGTGGAACCGACCGGGAGCGCCACGAGGCGGAGGTCATCGGCGCCGATGCCGAGACCGACATCGCCGTGGTCAGAGTCGAGGTCTCCATCCCCACCATCGCCCTCGGGGACTCCGACACGATCGAAGTCGGCCAGCTCGTGACGGCCATCGGATCCCCGTTCGGCCTCTCGCACACCGTGACCTCCGGCGTCATCTCTGCAATCGGCCGCTCGATCACCACCGGCACCGGACAGCGCGGCGTCTACCCCCTCGTCGACGTCATCCAGACCGACGCGGCCATCAACCCCGGTAACTCGGGCGGCGCTCTCGTAGACCGCGAAGGTCGACTCGTGGGCATCAACACCGCCATCTTCTCGGAGACCGGTGTCTCTGGCGGGATCGGGTTCGCCGTCCCCGCCAACACCGCGACCCGCATCGCCGACCAACTCATCGAGACCGGTGCCGCCGAGCATCCCTTCCTCGGCATCATCGGCCAGACCGTGACGCCTCCGTTCGCCGAGGCAGAGGGGCTTCCCGTCGAAGAGGGCGCCTACGTGGTGGACTTGACCGAGGGAGGCAAGGCGGCCGAGGCGGGCCTCACGTCGGGTGACGTGATCGTCGCGCTCGACGGCGTGCCGATCCGCACCATGGACGACCTTATCCTCGAGGTGCGCCGTCACGCGATCGGCGACATCGTCACGCTCGAGATCTGGCGCGACGGCGAGCAGATGGATCTCGAGATGGAGGTGGGTATCAAGCCTGCCGACCTCGAACTGCCGCAGCCCGAGATGCCCGACCTGCCAGACATGCCGGAGTTGCCGGAGATGCCTGACGCTCCCGATACGGACTAGCGTACGCACGCACATCGCGCACGCACAGGGCCGCGCCGCTCGAGCGAGCAGCGCGGCCCTTGTTGTTACAGCGCGTGGGGCTTCAGGCTACGACCGGCGCGACTTCGTGAAGTAGTAGACGCCGACGCCTACTACCGCGATCAGCACCACGATAATGGTGACGAGCAGCAGCGGGTCGAGGCCCTCGGCGACCTCATCGACCGGCTCGGCGGGACGCGCCTCTGCGTCCGCATCCTCGGCACTCGTGAACACCGTGCCCGATGCTTGGGTCATGGTGGTCGTGGGGATGTCGACGCCAGCGGCTTCAGCCATCTCCTCGGGAGCGGACCGGTAGTAGAGGGTCGCACTCAGCTCGAGGGCCCCGTCGGGCATCGTGACGTCCCACATCTCCTCGACCGATTCGCGCGGCGGGATGCGATCGTCGCTCTCTACGCCCTCGGCGAACCAGATCTCGGCAGGATAGTTGCCGTCGGCATCGTGGAACACGGTGTGGAACTCGCGGCGCCCGACCTCGAACGACTCGCCGTCCGGCCCGGTGGCCACGAGCTCGACCCACATGCGCCGCACGTCGGTGAGCCCGGTGGGCAGGTAGTGGCCAGCGCCGACGTTGGTGATGCGGACGCCGACAGAGGTCCCCTCACCGGGAGCCACGACATCCGGAGCAATAACCTCCATCTCGGCCGCAGCCTGGAGGCGCTCCTCGGCCAGCTCCGCGTCGCCGAGGCCCGCGTTGCCGCCGGCGAACGTCATGATGTAGACGTGCTCGCGCTCAGGCGCGCCCGCCGCGACCCTGCCCGGGTTAGGCTTGGTGACGCCAGGACCGGGAGTCATGTGACAGTCCTGACACGTGATGCCCTCATCGGCATACGGGCTGTTCAGCCACTCGGTGTAGGTGCCCTCGAGCACGAGGTCGTTGACCGGATGGATCACCTGGTGGCACGAGCCGCAGAACTCTGCGCTTGTGTGCACCTCGGAGAACTCGGTTGCGTGCACGGGCGAGAATGAGTCCGTGAGACCGCCCCGCTTCGTGCCGTCCGGCGTCCACTCGAGCGACACGTTGCCCACGGGCTCCGTGTGCCCGGTGATCTGGTGACAGACGTCGCATGTCACGCCCTCAAGAGCTGCAGGAGAGAAATCTCCCGGGTCGCGCCCGAGCTCGCCCCACATCGCCGCTGCCGGAGAGTGACACGTCTCGCAGAAGTCGCCGATGGCCCCGTCGGTCTCCTCGTTGCCCTTGGCGAGCTTGTACTGGTAGAGCGGGTCGGTGATCGCCTGGGAGTGCATCGTCCGCGCCCACTGGTCGCGGAACTCGCCGTGACACCCACACCCCGTAGAAGCTTCGAACGCTCCCGGAGGTGCTGGTGGAAGTTCGATCGCAAACGCCGAGGCTGCGAACACCAACGTCGCGGCCCAGACGCTCGCGAGTACGATCGACCTCTTGATTCCCATGAAGGCCCCTTTCGTCGGCGCCTGTCCAGGAGCGCCGCACAACCGGCTATCGTGTTCGTACCCATCCGGCTCGACAACACTTCTCGCATCGCCTCCGGTCTACGAACCGCTTCGATTATCGCATGTCGAAGCGCGGCCCGCTGTGGGATATACACCCCGTATACAGAATCCCCCGATGGCCCGCTCTACACGTGCGGGTCGCACAGAGAGGAGCCGGACGATGGTCGAGATGTACCGCTGCAAGGGATGCGGGTACCTGCACGTCGGCCCCGCGCCCGAGATCTGCCCGGTGTGCGGTGCGCCCCAGAGCATGTTCGTGCTGCAGGAGGAACTGCCCGACCTCGAGGGCACGGAGACGCTCGAGAACTTGAAGGCGGCGTTCGCCGGCGAGTCGCAGGCGAATCGGATGTACACTCTGTTCCGGCGGATCGCCGAGCTCGAAGGCGCCCCCCAGTCGACGCTCGACGCGTTCGACCGGGCCGCCCGCGAAGAGACCGCACATGCACTCGGCCACCTCGCCTACATGGGCGGGTTCGGCGAGACCAAGGCGAATCTCGAGACCGCAGCGTCCGGAGAGGACTACGAGTGCCAGGACATGTACCCGTCGTTCGCAGAGACTGCCAAACGCGAGGGGTTCGACCACATCGCGTTCTACTTCCGCTCGGTAGGCAAGTTCGAGAAGGAGCACCGTGAGGAGTACCGGAAGGCCCTCGAAGACCTCGGGTGAGACGGGCACGCACGCGCCGCCCGACGCGCCACTCGCCGCCTTCGACCGTGCCGCTCTCGAACGCTGGCTCGCCGCCGAGGGCGTCCCGTCGTACCGCGGCGGGCAGATCCTGCGCTGGGCCTACCAGCGGGGCGCTTCCTCGTACGAGCAGATGACCGACCTGCCGATCGCCCTGAGGGAGACGCTCGCGTCGCGGATGCCGCTGCACCTCCCCGTGCTTGAAGAACGTCTCGTCTCGGCTCTCGACGGCACCCGCCGCTACCTCTGGCGACTCGCGGACGGCGTGACCGTCGAGAGCGTGGGACTTCCCGCGAACGACCGGCTGACCGTCTGCTTCTCCACGCAGGCGGGCTGTGCGATGGGGTGTGCGTTCTGCGCGACCGGCGAAGGCGGGTTCGTGCGAGACCTCGGCCCCGGCGAGATGGCTCAGCAGGTGATGCTCGTGGGGGCGGACTTCGGGCAGCGCGTCACCAACGCCGTCGCGATGGGCCAGGGCGAGCCACTCGCCTGCTACGAAGCGACCCTCGGAGGCTTGCGGCTCATGAACGACGCCGACGCCCTCGGCATCGGCGCGCGCCACCTCACCGTTTCGACGTGCGGCATCATCGCTGGCATCGAGCGCCTCACCGACGAGCCCGAGCAGTTCACGCTCGCCGTCTCGCTCCATTCCGCGCGGCAGGCTACGCGCGATGCGCTCGTCCCGGCGATGCGCAACCAGCCACTCCCCCGCCTGCGCGATGCCCTCGTACGCTACGCCGATTCGACCGGACGGCGTCCCAGCCTCGAGTACGCGCTCATCGCCGGCGTCAACGATGCGGCTGACGAACTCAGTGCCCTCGTCGAGTTCTGCCGAGGACTGCTCTGCCACGTGAACCTGATCCCCGTGAATCCCTCGGAGGGCACCGCGTTCGAAAGTCCGGCCTCCGGTCGCGCCGAGGAGTTCGTCGCCGCGCTCGAGCACTCAGGAACCGAGGCGTCGATACGGAAAGCGCGCGGCGTCGACATCGATGCTGCTTGCGGCCAGCTCACCCAGCGGCATGCCCTGCGAACCGAAAGCGACGTCGACCGCCTGGTGTAAGGCTGCACGCCGAGCCACTCGCCGGACAGCCGCCGCACACGTCGTCGCGCCAGGCGGTCAGCGGCTGGTACGGCTCGGCACCGATGCGTTCCCAGATACCAAGGATCGTGCGTTCTATGCTCGGTTGATGGGTGGCATCGAAGTCGAATTCGATCACCTCGGGTGCGCCGTGCGAGTCGACGACCTCCGGCCGAACGAAGCGAACCGCCACCGATGTCACACCTTCGCGCAGCGCCGCAAGCGCGTAGCACTCCGCCTGCAACCGGTAGCGCGCGGCGAGCTCGTCTTTGGTTCCCCCGGTGCCGCTCTTGTAGTCGACGATAAGTGCGGACGTGCTGTCGCGGGCGTACACGTCGATCGAGCCCACCAGCACCGGTCCGGCCTTCTGCCCGATACGAATGGCGAACGGGTGCTCGATGCCGCAACGAGGGTAATCGCTCACGAGCCCTGCGATATCGGAGGCTCTATAGCACACGACCGCCTGTTCGAGCCGCGCGCGCTCCTCGGCGGCAAGGCCGAACGCGTCAGCGATCGACTCCACCCAGCCATCCGGCACGTCACGTGACGGGGCGCCCGCGCGCTGAAGCGCCACATGGAGCGCCGAGCCGAACCGCATGGCATCGTGCGAAGCGGGCTGCCTGACGCTTCCCATCCGCCCGATCCGCTCCGCCCAATACCGAAGCGTGCAGCGTTCGTAGAGGGCAAGATCGCTGTAGGAAACGCGCCCGGGAGGCGCTGGTGCCCTGACCGCCGCGCCACCGGGCGCGCCCGGCTCGGACGGTAGCGGTTGAGAGCATATCGTCTGCGCCGATACGGTCGTGGCCTCGCCCTCAGCCTGAGCCGTGCAACCGGCCACGTCCCTCCGCACGTCAACCCGCACCTGCACATCAGCGAGTTCGACTCGGGACTCGCTCTCTCTCGCCAACGCATCGGCGAGCACCGTCCCGTGCGCCTCGACGAGCCAGCCAAGCGGCGTATTCCGCTGCGTGTCGCAGAGCTTGTCGATCTTCTCCGAGCCGACGAGAACGAGCACGTCCTCGGCCCGGGTGCACGCCACGTACAAGAGGCGCTTGGCCTCCTCGCTCTGCAGGTCGACTCCGTCACGGTCGACCTCCTTGAACAGCTGCGTCTTCGTCGCAGCCCGAGACTGTGCGTCCGAGCGAGGGACCCAGGAGGCTGGCAAGCGGACCGCGAGCCGAGGATTCCCACACGCATGCGAGAGGCGCCAGAAGCCGCGCTGCTCGCTGACCGCGCACCGGCCGAGACCGGGGACTGCGACGACTGGGCACTCGAGCCCTTTGGCGGCATGCACGCTCATGACCGTCACCGATCCGCCGCTGGCCCCTTCGCTCGTCGCCGGGCTCTCGTATCGACCGGCGGCTCGTTCAGCGTCGAGCGCGGAGAGAAACGCTGCCGCCCCTGCCCCGCCCGCCCGCTCGAACTGTGCGGCTTTGTCGACGAACTTCATCACGTTGGCCCTCGCAAGCCTACCCTTGACCCCCTGCTGAGCCAGAACGACGTCGTATCCAACCTCTCGGACTGCCATCATCACGGCTACCGCGACCCCGTCGTCGCCCGCGCGGCGGGTCGCTCGCTCGATACACTCCGCCAGGTGAGCGGCCCGCCCGCCGAGGCATCCCCCGACCGCATGTTGCGCCTCGCCCAGCAGCTCGAACAGCGGGCGCGTGCGAGGCGAATCGCCGCTACCGGCGATGGTCCACACATCGGCCCCACTGAGTCCCCCCATCTCGGAGAGGAGCCACTGAAGCAGCGCCCGGTCGTCGTAGGGGTTCGCGATCACAGCACAGAGCGCCCGCAAGCCCGCGAACACCGGCAGCGTGTAGAAGCGGTTTCCTCCCACGACCGTCGTAGGGAGGCCGCGCTGCTCGAGCTCTTCCGCAAAGGGAGTCGCATCCTGATACTGACGAAGGAGCACGACCATGTCAGCCGGCTCGAAACCGTGTTCGCGAAGCTCGGCGAAGCGGTCCGCCACGATCGAGGCTTCAGCGCGCAACCAATCGCACCGCTTAGCGCCATCAGACGTGTCGACGAACGCGATCTCGATGCGCGGCTCGCTTTGCGGGACACGAGCGGGATCCGGCTCCGCGCGCGCTGCACGCAGCTGATTGTCACGCTCACCGAAGAGCGCCTCGGAACCGAACGTCTTGTTGACGAACGCGATGATGTCCGCGTGCGAGCGGTAGTTGTCGTTGAGGTCCACAAGGGCCGCGCCCTCGGCCCGCATGTGCTCCCGATGCTCCCGATAGACCACGACGTCAGCTCCACGAAACGAGTAAATCGATTGGCGTGCGTCACCCACCGTTGCGAGGTCGGGGGCTCCCACGGACTCGATGAGTGCCAGCTGAAGGGCGTCGGTGTCCTGGAATTCGTCGACCATCACTGCCTCGAAGCGTGCACGATACGCCTCCGCGACGTCCGGACGGCGCGCGAACAATCGAGCCGTGAGCACGATCAGATCATCGAAATCGAGCACGCTCCGATCTCGTTTCGCCTCCTCATAGCAGACGAGATAGCGCGCAGCGAGTGCGGCCAGACCGCTCGCGAGCGGCCTCGTCACGGCCGATGCGCTCGCGTCGATCAGTTTGGATCTCGTGGCGCGTACGCGCTCGACCACCTCTGCAATCGCCTTCGCCGTTCGGTTCTGGGCCCCATAGTCGACGAGGGCTCGCCACAGATGCTCGCCGACATCGTGGCTTGCCAGGGACTCGTCTATCTCGCCGACGCGAAAGGCGAGGTCCTCGCATGCACGCGCGTGGGACGCAGCAGTCTTGCTCGTCTCGGCATGGGCCGTCAGCTCGTCTGCTGCGCCCCGGAAGAACGCCTCGGCCTTGAGGCGCACCTCACTGACGTCCACCACGTCCTCGAAGTCGATGTCCGCCGGTGAGAGCCCTCGCGAACGCAGGGCGGCAACGAGGCTCACAGTCGCTGCGCGCACGTCGCCATACCCGTAGACCTCCAGTAGGCGGACGAGGTCCGCGTCGTTGCGGTCGAGCGAGACTTCGGTTGCGGACTCGAACGCTGCGTTCGTCAGCTCCGCGAGCGTGACGTCGTCTGCGACGGCGAACGCCGGATCGAGGCCCGCTGCAAGCGCCTCTCTACGCAGCACGCGGGAGCAGAACGTGTGTATGGTCGATATCCAGGCGCCGTCGACCTCCCGCGCAGCACGGTCGAGCCCGTTCACTCTCAGCACACTTCGCACTCGCTCCGCAAGCTCAGCTGCGGCCTTCGTGGTGTACGTGATGGTGAGCAGGGCGCCGACTCGGTCTGCTGCCTCCTCCGGCTCGACCTCGGCGACGAACGCCGCGAACCTCTCCGCGAGCGTCCGGGTCTTGCCCGAACCAGCCCCGGCTGTGATGAGCAGCCGCCCCGACCGGTGCTCTACGGCGCTCATCTGGCCCGTGTTCAGTTCGGCTCCCACGAAGGTGTCGCCTCCCCGCACACTCCCGTTATCGGGCAATAGCGGCATGCTCTTTCACCCCGCGGAGCCGGGTCGACCTGGCCCGCTCGCATGCCGTGAACTGCCACCGCAACCCGGTCCTGCGCATCGTCGATCAGTGCGGAGAACGCGGACGGGTCGACGGAGTCGGTGGAGACGCCCTGCGCACCGAGGTCTGCAGAGGCTGCGACCCAGGCCCCTCGGACCTGGAGCGAAGCAATCGACCGATAGACCGCGCCGACCGCCTGGCGACCCAGATTCGTGGCCGCAGCCGCAGCGTAGACGGGGAGCTGTACAAGTCCGTCACCTGCGAAACGCCTGTGGCCGGCTATCGTGGAGCCGGACTTGTAGTCCATCACGACCAGCGAATCCGAGCTCGTGTCGATACGGTCGATCTTGCCCGCGAGACGCACGCCACCGAACACGAACGGTCGGCCTGACGCCGCTCCGAACGCGAACTCGTGCTCGGCCGGCTCGAATCCCGGCAGGAACGTTGCGTCGTCCCGCACGAGCGCCCTTGCCCGCTCGTGTACGGCGGCCACGGCGAAGCGCTCCTCGAGATTCTGCGGGTGCATGCGCGCATGCGCGCTCAAGCCCTCCTCGACTTGTGCAAGAACCTCGAGGGCCTCCTCGATCGTATCCGAGGTCACCCGTGCCCTCCCCCGCTTGCGCCACTCTTCGTAGAAGCCGGCAAGGAGGGTGTGCGCGTGCGATCCAAGCTCTGATGCTCCCAGCTGAGAGTCGGCATCGCGCGCTTTCACGCCGTACACGATGAGCCAACTGCGCGGACACGCAAGGTACGTTTCGATCTCCGTGACCGAGAACTCCTCCCGCTCGCGCTGCGCGCGGATGAGGTCGGCCCGAAACCGCTGTTCTTGCGCTGTGTCGCAATCGCTTCCCGCCACACATGGCGCGCTCGATACCCGAGCTGACGCAGGGACGTACTCATGTGCGGACTCGCGAGTCGGCGGCCTCAGGTTAGCGGGCCCCCTCCGTGGTGGCACTCCGCTCTCCCGTTCCGTTTCGGTCCGATACAGATCGAGAATCTCATCGACGAATGGAGACGGAACGTCGCCTTCGCTGCCTGACAGCGTGGACGGGTGCACGAGCACGAGGCGCGCACGGGCTCGGGTCACGACCGAGTAGAAGATCAGGCGCTCGAGAAGAGCCTCGTCTGGCGAAGCAAGCGCCCCCAGACGCTCCGCCAGGAACCGCGAAACGGAATGCGTCTTGACCGGGGAGAACTCACTCCTGGACAGACCCCCGATCACGACCGCGTCGAAACGCCTTCCCTGCAAGCGCTTGGCCTCCGTGACGACCACCGACTCGGGCGACGGAGCCGGAACCGGCCCGACCTTCGCTCCTCGGATCGCTTCAGTGACCTCCGCCGCGGTGACATCCGGTCGCCTCAGTTCGAGAGCGGAGGTGACCGCCTCGCACACCACCGAATGCGCAGCCAGGTCGAGTAGGCCCTCCTCGGTCCCCGGTGGGTGTTCAGCCCGTGCGGACGCGATCAATATGTCTGCCAGTTCTTGCCATCTATCGGCAGTCTGGACGGTTAGGGGATCGCGCACCAGTGAACGCGCGATCGCGACCGCTCGCGCAGCGGCTCCACCTAGAGCGGACACTGCATCGAGGAGCGTCTGGCCCTCTACGCGATCGCGTCGCCAACGCATGTCTGCTGCGGCAACGCTTGTAGGCTCCGAACCCGAGTACGGGGTCGCAAGGAAGGCCAGTAGCCGGCTCCGGTTCGCAGCCGATGCGCTCACACAATCGAGTAGCGCCAGTAAGGCTGCGCCGTACCCGCTTCGCGAAAACGGGATGAGGATGTCGAGGTGGATGTCTACCCCGGCGTGCTCGACAAGCCTGTGTAACGCGTGATGCCTGCGGGACGGATCTCTGAACGCGACCGCGATGCGATCGGGCTGCATGCCGGCGGCGATCCACGAGCTGACAACGTCCCCGATCAGCTCTGCCTCTGCGACCTCGTCAGCCGCGGCGGCGAACGACACCGCCCCGGTCGCCTCGATCGCAGCCCCCGGTCGATACAACTGGCGCTCTATGCTGGCGAGCTCCACCTCGGTGCCTGTGCCCTCAGACGCGACGACGTGACGTGCGCCTCCCTCTGTCAGCCGAGTCACGAGCGGCTCGGTCGCTTCTGTTGCGGGATGGCCATGTTCCCAGGTCAGGGCCACCGTGACGCTGTTTCGCCGAGCCAGCCCCGCGAGAAGCCTCTCCTGGATGCCGGACAGGGTGGTGAATCTGTTGGCGACGACCGGACCGTCCAGCGTCGGGGCACCTTCTGCGAGCATCGCCGCCGCCCCGAGCGGCTCGATCATGCCTTGCTCCTCACACACGTCGGCATAGCGTGCGAGAAGGGTGGCGATCTCACGGTCCCCTCCCCCGCAGCGCGCGACCGAGGCCGCCACCTCGGGCTCGAGTTGGCTTGCTACGTCGCACAGCACGTCCCTGAAGCCGGCCTCAGTCGCTACCGCCGCGTGCTCTGTCAGCGCGGTCCCGTCGATCGCGCGCGCCATCAATACGCGCCGCTCGAGGTGTGCCACAAGCGCCCGACCATCCCCATGAAGAAGCCACAGCTCGGCGAGCCACCGGTCGAACGCTGACACGCGGACACCCGCGATATCCTTGTCAGCGAATTCGGTCTCGACACGAACAGCGTCCGGAAAGGTGGGGACGACGACCGTCGGGCACTCCCCCGCGTCAACGGCGCGGACCACCGTCTCGTACAAGAATCGCGTCTTACCCGAGTTGGCTCCGCCTGTCACGACCGTGAGATGCATGCCGTCCTCTCCTTCGATGACGGCATCGTCTCACGCAGCTCCGACATGCTCACGAGGTGGACTGGGCACGCGTGTAGCGCTGGACGCCTTCCCGTATCTCGCGGACCTTGCGCCATGCAACCTCTTCGTCGCGGCCGAGATAGTGATCTACCCTGCCTCCGAGCGTCTCGGCTGCTTCTTCGGCCCGTTCGGCCACCGAACGTGCGACCTCGGCAGCCCGTCGTGCTTCGACTGCAAGTCGACGTCTCGTCCGCTGCCCACTTGTCGGCGCGAAAAGGATTCCGACGATGACTCCGAGGACGGCGCCGACGAAGAGCCCGATGACAAAATATTCGGTCTTGTATCTCACGTCGCCGCCTCCTGCGCCCCCTCGCCCGCTTCGCCTTCCACCAGAAGCAAGAAGATGCGCTCGAGCTCATCTTCTCCGTGGAAGTCGATCTCTATCTTCCCCTTGCGTTCGGTCTGCCTGACCCGGACACCAGTTCCCAGAATCTTCCTTAGCTTGCGCGCGACGATCTTGAACGACTTCGGTGTCGCGGGCCGCGGGGCACGTTCCGCCTGACCTGCCGCGTAGAGGCGTGCGATGTTCTCCGTCTCCCGAACCGAGAGCCCCTCGTTCACCACCTTATGTGCCAGACGTGAGCGCGACTCCTCGTCAGGCACGGTGAGGACCGCTCGGGCATGTCCCGCCGAGAGGCGACCTTCGTACACCATGGTCTGCACGTCTTCCGGCAGGTCGAGCAAGCGAAGGGCGTTCGTGATCGTTGAGCGCGATTTGGACACCTTCTCCGCCAGCTCAGCCTGGGTCATCTGGTGCTCGGAGAGCAGGCGGCGATAGCCCCTCGCCTCTTCTATCGGATTCAGATCCTCACGCTGGAGGTTCTCGATAAGCGCGAGCTCGAGCGACTCTGACTCCGTGCTCGCCAAGACCCGCACGGGCACCCGCTCGAGACCCGCCAACCGAGCCGCCCTCCAACGCCTCTCACCGGCGATGATCTGGTAGCCCTCGCCGTGGGGACGCACGATGATCGGCTGCAAGACGCCGACTCGGCGGACAGATTCGGCCAGCTCGGCGACGCCGTCTTCGTCGATATCGGTACGCGGCTGCTTCGGGTTCGGTGCGATCTGGTCCACAGCAATGTCGTGTATGTCTGAGTCGGCGGCCTCTTGTCCCGCGTTGGGAATCAGCGCCGACAGGCCGCGCCCCAGTCCTCGCTTAGTCGACACGGTCTATCACCTCCTTGGAGAGTGCCCGGTAGGCCTCGGCCCCTTTGCCCGAGGGGTCGTATAGAGTCACGGGTTGTCCGAAGCTGGGCGCCTCGGAGAGACGCACGCTGCGGGGAATCAGCACCTCGAATACCTTGTCGCCGAAGAAATCCCGCACCTCCTCGACCACCTGTTGCGACAAGCGTGTCCGCACATCGAACATCGTCATCACGACCCCGAACACCTCGAGCCGGGGGTTCAGGTGGGCCTTGACCAGTCGAACGCTGTCGAGCAGCTTCGACAAGCCCTCGAGCGCGTAGTACTCGCACTGGATAGGGATTACGAGGCCCTGAGCTGCGGTAAGTGCGTTAATGGTAAGCAATCCCAGGGATGGCGGGCAGTCGATGATCACGAAGTCGAAGTCGCCCAGCACCGGCTGGAGTATCGTCTTTAGGCGAGCTTCTCGACTGAGAGCGGAGACGAGCTCGATCTCAGCTCCTGCGAGCTGAATCGTCGCCGGCACTACGAACACATGTTCGATTTCCACGGGCTCGATAAGGGCCTCGATCGGCTCATCACCGAGAAGGGCATCGTATACACACGCCTGGCGTTGGTTTTTGTTCAGTCCATACCCGGATGTGGCATTGCCCTGCGGGTCGAGGTCGACAAGAAGAACCTTTCGGCCAGCATCGCCTAGGCATGCGGCCAGATTCACCGCGGTCGTACTCTTGCCGACGCCGCCCTTCTGGTTGACGACGGCCAGTACACGAGCTCCAGAGTTCGGGTGATCACACAACTCCTCAGTCACGTCCGACTCCCGCCCCCTCCCATTACGGCAATCACGGTCACGTTCCCGAGCCGACCACAGTATACGGTATCGCCGACCGTCGCGAAAGCAGGAACCTAGGCGAGGGGACGGTGTTGCGCAACTCCATCACGACGGGGCAACGGGACTGAACTGTCCCCGCACTTCCTAAACACGACACACGAGCGAGCGTCCTCTCTGCCAACCAGCTCGTAGGTCCGGACACCCTCGAACTCCATTCCTGTCAATCCAGCGGCAGCACGGCCCGCCTCAAGCTCGCTTGGCTCGGGCTTCCCCTTCATCGCGAAGAGCTTTCCACCAGCTGAGAGAAGGGGGGATGCGAGCTCCACCAGGGCAGGCAAGCTCGCGACCGCCCGTGCTGTCACCGCCGCAGAGAGGCCGGCCTCCTGTCGTGCAAGCGCCTCCGCTCTCCCCGCGAAGACCCTGATTTGGCGATCGAGGCCGAGGGAGCGAACTGTGTCCTCGAGATAGCGGGCCTTCTTGGCGATCGACTCGACGAGAGTCGTCTGACGCCCCGAGACGATTGCGAGCGGTACACCTGGAAAGCCCGCGCCCGAACCCAGATCCACCAGTGGGCCTTCTGGCGCCTCAGCGAGTTCACCAACGGGAGTCAACGAGTCGATGATGTGGAGCGACATGGCGGTGTCAAGATCGCGTATGGCGGTGAGGTTCATCCGCTGGTTGGCCTCCATGACCGCCTCAAGGTGACGGACCATGAGCACTACCCCAGCATCGTCAACCGCGACGCCCGCCTCGGCCAGTCTCTTCTTCAGTCTGTCGACGGTGCTCAAAGGTACCCCCTAGTCCGATATGCGTCATGGTTTCACGTGAAACATCTGTGCTTGCTGCAGGACGCATGTTTCACGTGAAACACACTGGCGTTCATCACCTGCCACTATACGTCAGGGTCTCGCCACTTGCTACGCCAGGCTCGCGGAGCACACTTGCCCCGGGCGCCTGCTTGACGCTGATACGACATCCGGGGGCCTGTTGACTTACGGGCCCAACGTCCGTCCAAGCGGAGTTCCTGACAAGAGTTCGTGCTTCACTGCTTCCTGTCAGTCGTTCCGGCAACTTCAGGCGTGGAGGGCTGCTCTCCGCAACCTTCCGGCCCCTTACTCCCAGCCGCGCGTACACCGCTCGCGCCGCAGGCCAGACCTGCGGAACAGCCACCGATACGAAAGACGGCGCCTGGCCTGTCGCCTGACGCCGTCTCTATAGAACCCTGGGCCTGTCTCTGAGTCGGGGAGTGGGGAATCTCCCGATCAGCGCTTGCGTGGCGAGACCACAACAGCGCGATACGGGTCGTCGCCCTCGCTCGCCGTCTGCACGTTGGGGTCGTTGCGGAGCGCCATGTGGATGACACGCCGCTCGAGCGCGGACATCGGGCGGAGCTTCACCGCAGACCCCTGGCGAGATGCCCGGGCGGCTGCTCGGAAGCCGATCTCTTCGAGCTTCGCCTTGCGGCGATTGCGATACCCTTCGACATCGATGATGACCGGGTGACGGAAGCCGAGCCGCTTGTTGGTGATCGCGGAAGTCAGCACCTGGATGCTATCCAGCGTGCGCCCGTGTCGACCGATCAGGACCGCGAGGTCGCTACCCACGACATCGAGAATGATCTCCCCCTCGTCACCCTCGTACTCCTCTACCTCGGCCTCGATGCCAAAGGATTCGAGGATCACGTTCACCGTGTCGCCAGCGGCATCAGCGACGCTGTCCAGCTCTTCGTCGGTAAGGGTGGCCGGTCCTTCTGGTGCAATCGGATCGGGCGTCGCCTCCTGGTGCTCGACGATCGATACGTCGCCATCCTCGAGTGCCTCGCTCGCCATCTGTTCGGCACTCTCGATCTGCTTGACGAACTCCTCTTTGAGCCACACCCGCACCCGGGCTGCGCGCTCCGCGCCGAGTCCGAGGATCTTGCGAGCAGGCTCCTCAAGGACCTCGAACTCAACGGCGTCCTGCTGAACGCCGAGCTCGGCGAGCGCGGCGTCGATCGCCTCCTCGACAGTAGGACCCTCGCCGATACTCTCACGTAGCATCGCCATCACGCTTCCTCTCTCTGTGTGAGGAACTTCATCTGTATCTGCTGCTGCCCGATGCCGAGCACGCTTGAAGTAACCCAGTAGAGGAGAACCCCCGCCGGGCTGATCCATCCGATGTACAACATCATCACGGCCATGATCCCGATGATCTGCTTCTGCTGGTTCTCGCCGGGCATGAACAGCTGCGGCAACCAGATGCTCAGACCGAACAGCGCGACGAGGGCGATGTAGGGGATCGTGGACAAGATTCCGACGTCAGCCCACACTGAAGCCGGCGTCGCGGTCAGGTCTGGTAAAATTATCCAGAAGCGCCTCATCGCCTCCTGCTGGACCTCTGGGAGGCCCGCGATGTAGTCAAGAAAGAGGCCCGGTCTGTCGGGAGTGCCGCCGAGCACCTGATAGAGAGCGATGAATATCGGCATCTGGAGGAGGAGGGGGAGGCAGCCACCAAAGGGGTTGATCTTGTTCTCCTGATAGAACTTCAGCGTTTCTTCTTGCAGCTTCTCCTTGTCGTCCTTGTACTTCTTCTGCAGCTGCTTGATCTTGGGCTGGATGCGCTGGAGCTCGTACATCGAGCGCGTTTGCTTGACGGTCAGAGGGATCATGAGCAAGCGGATCGCTACGGTAAGGAGAATAATGGCCACGCCGTAGTCGCCGGTGACATCATGTAGATACTGGAGTGCCGAGAAGATCAGTTCTTTTATTGTCTGCCACACGGGCGAGAACCTCCTCCTTCATCCGCCGTCGACGGCGGTTCATGTGCTCAGCCTGCCTGCCTCAGGGCACAGGGTCGTAGCCCCCGGGGTTCCATGGGTGGCACCGGATCACCCGGCGAAGCGCGAGCCAGCCCCCCTTGAGTACGCCGTACCGCTCCAAGGATATCATCGCGTACGAGGAACAGGTGGGCGTGAAACGACACGACGGCGGAAGGAGTGGAGAGACCAGTTTCTGGTAACCGAGTACGAGCAGCACGGCCGCTCGTCTCGGAGCTCGTACCGCGCGCATCTCAGAGCACCCCTGCTCGGCGCAGTGCCGATGAGATCGCGGCATCCAACTCTTCCGCCGGCGCTGTGCCGGTGTGGGAGCGAGCTATCAGCGCGACGTCGTGACCCGGCCACGGGGCACCAAGTCTCCGTGCAGCGGCACGCAGCACCCTTTTCGCCCGGTTTCGCGATACCGCGCCCCCGACCTTCTTGCCCGCAACGAACGCCACCCGTCCCACAGATTCGCCTTCTGCCTGTGTCGGGCACGCGCGTAGGACAACCAGCGGGTGGGCCGAACGGCGACCCTGCAGGAAGATGGTCTCGATCTCGCGGTTTGAGCGGACCGTACGCACAGTGGGCGCTCCAACGGTCCTCAGGGCTAACTCAGGCCGAGAGGACCTCGCGGCCCTTGCGGCGACGGTTGGCCAGTATGCGCTGTCCGGCACGGGTCGACATGCGCTTGCGGAACCCGTGTACCTTGCTGCGCTTGCGATTGTTGGGCTGGTACGTCCTCTTCACGATTCCTCCGATTCCGGCCCCCACTGGGGGCAAAGCCCGACGATTATAGCGATGCAGTTTCATGAGTGTCAAACCTGAAGACAGACTCTGCGCCACTCGTCAAATTGAGATGAAATCTGTGGACAGTGTGGAAAACCCAGGCACCGCGACCGGGAGCCCTGTGGATAACGTCGCCTGCGGCGTTGTTGGTCGCGGGCCCTCTTGCTAGAATCGGCGGCGACCGCTGGTTGTCCTGGCGTTCGAGTCGTTCCTTGAAAACACCTGCTCATAGCGTCTGTTCACTACCGGATGGGTTCAACGCTCAGATGCCTGGGACACAAAATGCGACGGAACCCGATCGGTCTGCACTCGACCCGCACGACTGTCCACATGCGGTGGAAGCAGACGATAGGCTTTTCAACAGACCGGAAAGGCCGGGAAGGGTCCGCCCCCTCGCTACCCTGCGTACTCGAGGGTTCGGCGAACCGAAAAGGCGCGATCCTTTCCACAGCTGTGGAAATGCCTGTGGATAACGGAGAAAACCGCACTTGAGGTTTGCTGTTTGCTTTCGGTGGACCCAGATCGTGGACCATGGCTACTCTCTTCAGCAGGTGTTCTGGAAGACCCGCAGTCACGGCAGTCCTGTTGACAGCCGGCGTTGAACACTCGCGCCGTGGTAAGGGTGGGGGAGCGTTGAAGTACTTCTTTCGTGATGGGATTCCGGGCGGCCCCGCGCTCATGGAGCGGGGGCCCAGCACCCAAGACTCTCGGGGGCAGACCTCGGCTACGCGGTTCGCCGCCCCCACCCCCTCTGCCTGCGTCGCCCGGATCGCGGTCTACGAAGCTGCCGGGGCAGCACCGCGCACGGAGGACGTCTCCTCGGCCGAAGCGCTCGAGTTCATCGAAAGCGTTTCTTCTCGCGTGCACGCACTTTCTCGAGAAGCCGGCGGCTCGATGCCGTACACCGTAATCCGTGAGGTGGTCGAGAACTTCGTCCACGCCGACTTCACCGAGCCGGTCGTCTCCGTCCTGGATTCGGGGACGACCATCCGCTTCGCGGACCAGGGGCCGGGGGTTCCGGACAAAGAGAAGGCCGCCCTGCCCGGGTATACCACGGCCACCGCCGAGATGAAGAATCTCATCCGGGGCGTGGGCTCTGGCCTTCCTATCGTCAGGGACTTCCTCGAGCACTGCGGCGGCGCGCTCATCATCGAAGACAACCTCGGCCGGGGGACCGTGGTCACCATCACGTCGGCCGGCTCGACCGCCACGCCTTCCCCCTCTCCCGACCTCAACGTCCCTGCGGCGGTGCGTCAGCCCCTGGCGCCCTTGCCGCCGATCAGCACCCGGCAGAAGCAGGTTCTCTCGCTCGTGCTCGAACTCGGCGAAGTGGGCCCCACTATCGTCTCCCGAGAGCTTTCGGTGGCCCTGTCCACGGCATACCGCGATCTCGCTCAGCTCGAGAGCATCGGGTTCATATCGGCCGATGAGGCCGGCAAGAGGGCTCTAACCGAGGACGGTCTTCGATTCCTCGACAGCATGTTCGGACAATAGGCAGTGTTTGGAGGCAGGTAGGTGAGTAGTATTACTACATCCTCAGAGGCTCATCGGGTGTGGGAGGACGTTCTCTCGGTCGTCCGATCGGAGCTCAATACCCCCACGTTCAAAACGTGGTTCGAGCACACGTCTCCGGTGGAAGTGTTCGAGGACCGCATCGTAGTCGGCGTTCAGAACGAGTTTGCGCGCGAATGGTTGGAGTCGCGCTATTCTGGGCTGCTGCGCTCTGCTCTCTCCCAGGTGCAGGGACGATCCATGGACCTCGAGTTCATCGTTCCTGAAGGATCTCTCTCCGAACAACCCGACGAGGGGCCTTCACCAAACGCTTCCGCGATAGCCGTCTCTGAGGAGCCCGGTCCTCCCTCCTTGAACGCCGCCGAGGAACCCTCGACTCTGAGTGGTTTCAACCCCAAGTATTCGTTCGACTCCTACGTCATGGGACCGTCGAACCAGTTCGCCCACGCCGCTGCCCTCGCGGTAGCGGAGTCTCCCGGTCGCGCATACAACCCTTTGTTCATCTACGGGGGAGTCGGCCTCGGAAAGACCCACCTTCTTCAGGCTATCGGGAGATACGTGCTGCTCGGCTTCCCTCACATGAAGGTCAAGTATGTGTCGACAGAGCAGTTCACCAACGACTTCATCAACTCTATCGGTGACCGCGACAGAAAGCGGATCGACGGCTTCCGTCGCCAGTACCGTACCAACGATGTGCTACTCGTCGACGACATCCAGTTCCTCCGCGGAAAAGAAGGCATCCAAGAGGAGTTCTTCCACACATTCAACGCTCTTCAGCAAGCCGGAAAACAGGTCGTTCTTTCATCAGACCGGCCCCCAAAGGACATCGAGAAGCTCGAAGAGCGGCTGAGGAGCCGGTTCGAGATGGGCCTCATGACCGATATCCAGCCTCCGGATCTCGAAACGAGAATCGCAATCTTGAGACGCAAGATAGAGGCCGAGGGGCTGGACGTTCCGTTCGACGTCATCTCTTTCGTGGCCGACAGGGTCTCGTCCAACATCCGCGAGCTCGAAGGCGCTTTGATTCGGGTGGTAGCCTTCAGTTCTCTGACCCGCAGCCCGGTGACAGCCGAGTTGGCAAGAAGTGTCCTTAAGGACATCTTTCCTGAACGTTCTTCGCGGCCCATCTCCGTCTCCACGATTCAGAGAGAGGTGTCGAAGTACTACTCTATCTCTCTGTCGGAACTGACCGGAAACAAGCGATCTCAGAACATCGTCTACCCCCGACAGATCGCAATGTATCTCTCACGAGAGCTCACCGACCTTTCGCTGCCGAGGATCGGCGCAGAGTTTGGCGGTAGGGACCACACCACCGTGATGCATGCACAGGCGAAGATCCAGAAGATGATGAACTCGGACCGTGAGGTCTACAACCAGATTCAGGCGCTCACGAATTCGATCAAACAGCGAAACTGACGATCACACCCACGACCGTACGATATGTGGATAACGGTGTGTTTCGTAAGGGGATGGTTACTGGACTACATGAAGAAGGGGTTTCTTACGCTCTTCTCCTCGGGATAGTGTGGACAGCGGGTACATTCTGTCAACATCTTGTACCCGGCCCCAATAGGGGTGCCAACCTCTACAGAGGTGTGTTTTCCACATGTTCCACAGCCCTTATTACTGCTGATACTCCGATATATAGAAAGGACGTAGTAATGAAGTTCTCTGTGTCCAAGGGTGAGTTGGCTGATGCTCTCAGTGTGGTAGGGAGGGCTCTATCATCGCGTTCGACGCTCCCTATTCTTTCAGGGATCCTCGTGTCAGCTGATGCTTCAGGGGAAGTCACCCTACAGGCTACGGATCTGGAGGTCTCCGTCAAAGAAACGCTCTCTCTCGCTGGGGTCGAGAAAGAGGGAGCTGCCGTGTTACCGGGCAAACTCCTTGCAGATATCGTGCGGTCTCTCCCCGAAGCGGCGGTAACGATCGACGTCGACAAAGAGATGGCAGCGATCACATGCCTCCACTCCTCATTCGCCCTAAGGATCTTGCCGCACGAGGACTTCCCTAAGTTCCCGCAGGTAGAAAGCGACACGATGGTTTCGATACCCGCAGGTATCGTCAAAGAGACCATCAAACACGTGTCGAAGGCGGTTAGTAGAGACGAGACGAGACCGGTCCTCACTGGCATCCTTCTGACGATCGATGGACCTCAGCTGAAGATGGTGGCAACGGACTCGTACCGCCTCGCTGTCAAAGAGACAGAGATAGAAGGGGGTTCTTCTGAAGGACTGGAAGTGGTGATCCCGGCTAAGGTTCTCGATGAGGTAGCGCGCGTCAGTGCAGGAACAGAGGATATCTCGTTAGGGGTGGCAGAGAACCAAATAGTCTTCTCATTCGGCAGGACGGTGTTCGTCACGAGGCGGATCGATGGGTCGTTCCCAAACTATCGTCAGCTTATCCCGAAGGAATCGGAGACGAAGGTCACTATGGCGCGCGAAGAACTCACGGCCGCCGTGAAGAGGGTCTCGATCCTTGCCCAACACAACACCCCTCTACGGATGAGCGTGAGAACAGAGGATCAGACACTGAGTCTCTCGGCAACGAGTCACGAGGTCGGGGATGCTTCAGAGGACCTGATGGTAGCCGTGGAGGGGAGTGATGTGGAGATCGCCTTCAATCACATCTTCCTTCTCGACGGCCTTGCCGCTGCGGAAGGTGACGACATCGCGATAGATGTCGTGAGCCCCCTCAAGCCCGGAGTCCTGACCAGTCCGACCGACGACGGGTTTCTCTACTTATTGATGCCTGTGCGTTTGAGCTGAGATGAGCGAACGAGAGACGGTACGGATACGGACACTGGCTGTCCAAGCATTCAGGAATCACGAAGAGAGTACGGTCAGCCCAGGAAAGAGGAGTACGATCCTCGTCGGGCCCAACGCAGCAGGAAAGAGCAACCTGCTCGAGGCGGTCACACTCGCGGTCTCCGGATCATCGTTCCGCCCGTTCTCGTGGCCCGATGTAGTGATGGAGGGGCACGAACTCGCACGGGTGAGAGTCGACGCCGAGAGAGGAGCGCGAGCCGTGTCGGTGAAGCTACAGGTCGACTCGGCAGGGAAGAGGACATTCCAAGTCGACGGGAAACGCAAGAAGGGGCCCTCGGATGTCGTAGGGACCGTCCCCGCGGTCACGTTCGTTCCCGACGATCTCCAGCTCGCAAAAGGTCCAGCGGAAGCGCGAAGGAAGGCCGTCGACACACTGGGGTCTCAGCTCTCGAGCGCGTATGCAGCCTTACGCGCCGAGTACACACGGGTAGTCAGGCAGCGAACGGCCCTCCTCAGGCAAAGAGACACGGCAACGGAGCTCGGCGCCTGGGATGAGGCCCTTACGACCATAGGAGCGGCGTTCTTCATCCACCGAGCCCGCCTCGCGACGAGGATAGAGCGCGTGATCGTACCCTTCTACGAGACGCTATCCGGCGGTGAAGAGGTGCGGCTTCGACTAGCGGCGTCGTGGGGAGGGGAGTCCGTGGCACCGCACGAATGGGCAGAGATGTCGCGAGATGAAGTGGAGCGGGTGATCACGGAAGCGATAGGGCGCAAGGCGCACGCGGAGAGGGCTCGAGGAATGACCCTCATCGGGCCCCACCGTGACGACATCGTGTTCACGGTCGAAGGGAGGACGGCGCGCGGGTTCGCCTCGCAGGGACAGCAACGGTCGCTCGCGCTGGCCTGGAAGATGGCAGAAGCCGAGGTCATAGGGGATGTTCGCGGACACACACCGGTCCTTCTTCTCGACGACGTAATGTCTGAGCTCGACGAGTCGAGGAGGGAGGCGCTTCAGAGGTTCGTGAACGGCGGCCCACAAGCGCTTATCACGACGACCAACCTAGCGTACTTCGATGCGGGAGGCTTCGATGGAGCGGAGATCGTGGAGGTCCACGGTGTGCGCTGACCGAGCCGGAAAGCAGGTGCGCCTCGGCGACGCACTGAAGGCACTCGTGTCGAGATCGGACGCCAACGGCACGGGGCTGGCCCAAGCGCGCATCGAATCGGTGTGGGAAGAGGTTGTCGGGCCCGAGGTCTCCCGGCACACCGCTCGCCTTGCCTTGAGAGAAGATGAGCTTACCGTTCACGTCGACTCACACACATGGGCGTCGGAGCTTTCGCTGATGGGAGAGCACCTGAGGGAGCGGGTTAATTCAGCTCTGGGTGAGAGCCTGGTTGGATCGGTCAGGTTTACTGTGTCCAAGGCTGTTGCAGAGCGAGAGAGCCGACGTCGCTCCGAAAGGGCCGTCAAGCGGGGATACGGGGGGGATCCGGTCACGCCGGAACCGCTCGGTCCCGAGGAGCGGGAGTGGGTGGAGCGCTCCGCAGACGCCATCCCGAGCGACTCTTTGCGCGAGGCGGCGATACGAGCGACAGTGCGCGATCTGGAGTGGAAAAAGGCCCGCGCGAAGCGCAAAGACTCGCAGGAGGGCTCTGGGGGGCCCACACGTACTAATTCGAGCGGTTTACCCTAGAGGTTGTGCTAGTATGAGAACGACCACCACAACATGTGGTGGTCGTCACTCGGGCAGCCGATCGAGACGCTTGCGAAGGAGCTTTCGTGTCCAAGCAGACATATTCAGGAAAAGACATCCAGGTGCTCGAGGGGCTCGAGGCGGTTCGCAAGCGCCCCGGCATGTACATCGGCTCTACGGGCCCAAAGGGCCTGCACCACCTCGTCTACGAGGTCGTCGACAACTCGGTGGACGAGGCTCTGGCCGGGCACTGCACCGCCATCGACGTCACACTGCACACTGACGGCTCGGTGACGGTGACTGACAACGGCAGAGGCATCCCCGTCGACAAGGTGCCGAAGTATCGCAAGCCGGCACTCGAGGTGGTTCTCACCGTCCTTCATGCCGGAGGAAAGTTCGGCGGGGAGGGCTACAAGGTCTCGGGAGGCCTCCACGGCGTCGGTGTCTCGGTCGTCAACGCTCTGTCGTCGCGCCTCGACGTCCAAGTGAAGCGTGACGGTAAGGTGTGGGAGCAATCCTACGAGTACGGGAAGCCGACGACCCCTCTGCAGGCGGCTGGCTTGTCGAAGGCGAAGGGCACGACGATTCGATTCTGGCCCGATGAGGGCATCTTCGAGACCCTCGATTTCGACTACGACACGCTTGCCACGCGGTTTCGCGAGACGGCGTTCCTCAACAAGAACCTCAAGATCACGATCACCGACGAGCGTGAGCTCGAGCCCCGCCGCGAGGAGTTCAAGTACGCAGGCGGCATCGTCGACTTCGTCAAGTATCTCAACGAGAACAAAGACACCCTGCACCACAAGGTCATCTACTTCGAGTCCGAGGGCAGCGAGGGCCACGCCGAGGTGGCGCTTCAATGGAACACCGGCTACTCGGACTCGGTGCTCGCTTTCGCCAACAACATCAACACGCACGAGGGCGGCACCCACCTCGAGGGATTCAAGAATGCGCTCACGAGGACCATCAACGACTACGCCAGACGCCAGGGCATCCTCAAAGAGAAGGACGACAACCTCTCAGGTGAGGACATCAGAGAGGGGCTCGTGGCAATCGTCTCCGTCAAGCTCAAGGACCCCCAGTTCGAGGGGCAGACCAAGACCAAGCTCGGCAACACCGAGATGCGCGGGTTCGTCCAGTCGGCGGTCATGCAGGCGCTCGCCGAGTACCTCGAAGAGCATCCCAAGCCTGCGCGGACGGTGCTCACGAAGGCCACGCAGGCGGCCAAAGCGAGGGCTGCTGCGCGGAAGGCGCGCGAGCTCACCCGCAGAAAAGGACTGCTCGAGTCGTCGACGCTGCCCGGCAAGCTCGCGGACTGCTCGATCAAGGACGCAGAACTCTCCGAGATCTACCTCGTCGAGGGAGACTCGGCAGGCGGATCCGCCAAGCAGGCGCGCGACCGCTCGTTCCAAGCGATCCTGCCGCTCAAGGGAAAGATCCTCAACGTCGAGAAGGCCGGCATCAACCGGGCGCTCTCGTCGGAGGAGATACAGGCGATGATCACCGCTCTCGGTACGAACATCGCCGAGGAGTTTGATCTGGAGCAGGCGCGGTACCACAAGGCCATCATCATGACCGACGCCGATGTGGACGGCGCTCACATCCGCTGCCTGATCTTGACGTTCTTCTACCGCTACATGAGAGAGATGATCGAGGCAGGATACGTCTACATCGCACAGCCGCCACTCTACAAGCTGTCGGTAGGAAAGAAGCACGAGTACGCGTTCAGCGACAGGCAGCTCCAGCAGATGCTGGAGGCCTTGCCCGAGGGCGCGAAGCACAACATCCAGCGGTACAAGGGCCTCGGTGAGATGAACCCCGAGCAACTGTGGGAGACCACCATGGACCCGGCCAGCCGGACCCTGCTTCAAGTGACGCTCGACGACGCGTTGGCCGCGGAGAAGTCGTTCGTCGACCTTATGGGCGACCAGGTCGAACCGAGACGCGAGTTCATCCAGCGCCACGCCAAGGACGTGCGGTTCCTCGACATCTGATCGGACGGGTACGTGATGGCTGACCAGTCTCACAGGCGAAGCGCCAAGCCCTTCGAGCCGCCACCCTGGGAGAAGGAGCAATTCGAGGAACTTGCACGCGAACGTGAGCGGGCGGCGCAGGCAGCGGCAGAGGCGGAAGCCGCAGCGGCGCAGGCAGTGGCAGAGGCGGCTGCCGAGCACGAGCAGGCCGAGGAACAAAGCCCGGCCCCAGAAAGGCCCGCGGAACCCGCCGCCGTCGCGGCCGGCGCGGCACCGAAGGACGAGAAGCCAGTCGAAGCGTCGCCGAGCGTAGACACGAGCGAGGAGTCCGGGGAAGACGGGCTCGGCGATCCGCGGGTCGATGCGATGTTGATGATGCTCAAGGCAGAGGAGCCCGACACGGTATCGGGGATTTGGAAAGTGGGAATGGTCGCGGGCGCGTTCCTCGCGATGATGGGCCTCGTGCTCGTTGTGTGGGCGGGGGTCGCGCTCGCACGGACGCTCGAGGCGGGGCCGACGGCATACCTCGGGGCCGGGATCATGGGCCTCATGGGCGCAGGCCTCGTTGCCCTCGGGGTATGGCTGATCGTACGTAGTCTTCGGAAGCAAGGAGTGCTCTAAGTGGCAGAAGAGATGGCGGGTAGCACGGTACTACCCATCGAGATCCAGCAGGAACTTCGCGACAGCTTCCTCGAGTACTCCATGAGCGTCATAGTCTCGCGTGCGCTCCCCGACGTGCGCGACGGGCTCAAGCCCGTTCACCGACGCATCCTTTACGCGATGAACGAGTCGAATCTCACCCCCGGGCGCCCGTTCAAGAAGTCCGCGTGGACTGTCGGTGAGGTCATCGGCAAGTACCACCCGCACGGAGACGCGGCCGTGTACGACACGATGGTCCGCATGGCGCAGCCATGGGCCATGCGAGCGCCGCTCGTCGACGGGCATGGCAACTTCGGATCGGTCGACGGTGACTCCGCGGCGGCGATGCGCTACACGGAGGCGCGGCTACAGAAGGTGTCGATGGAGCTCCTCCGCGACCTCGACAAGGAGACCGTCGACTTCGGTCCAAATTACGACGAGTCCCTTCTCGAGCCGAAGGTCCTGCCGAGCCGCTATCCCAACCTGCTCGTCAACGGCAGCGCCGGCATCGCCGTCGGCATGGCGACGAACATCCCGCCCCACAATCTCGGTGAGGTCATCGACGCGACCACGATGCTCATCGACAACCCGGACGCGACCATCGAGGAGCTGATGGCGGTCGTGCCGGGTCCTGACTTCCCGACCGGCGCGATGATCATGGGCGGTGACGGGATAAGGGACGCGTATACGACGGGACGCGGCTCGATCCGCGTTCGCGGCAAGGCGCACATCGAGCAGACGTCGACCGGGCGCACACGCATCATAGTCACCGAGATCCCGTACGCCGTGAACAAGTCGAAGCTCGTGACCAAGATCGCCGAGCTCGTACGGGAGAAGAAGCTCACCGAGATATCGGACCTGCGCGACGAGTCCGACCGCAAGGGAATGCGCATCGTCATCGAGCTCAAGCAGGCATGCGTGCCGCAGGTCGTGCTCAACAAGCTCTACAAGCACACGCCGCTGCAGACGAGCTTCGGAATGAACATGCTCGCGCTCGTCGACGGCGTCCCGCGCACGCTCACACTCAAAGAGATCCTCGTGCACTACATCGAGTTCCAGAAAGAGGTCATCACCAGGCGCACGAAGTTCGAGCTGCGCAAGGCCGAGGAGCGCGCCCACATCCTCGAGGGCTACGTCATCGCGCTCGACAACATCGACGAGGTCATCGCGATCATCCGCTCCTCGGCGGACGACTCCGAGGCCAAGAGCCGCCTCATCGAGCGCTTCGCGCTTTCGGAGGCGCAGACCGATGCGATCCTCGAGATGCGCCTGCGCCGCCTCACCGGACTCGAGCGCTCCAAGATCGAAGACGAGCTCGCAAGCTTGCGCGAGCGCATCGCTTGGTACAAGAAGGTGCTCGGTGACGTGCAGCTCGTGCTCGACATCATCAAAGAGGAGATGGCCGAGATCCGGGCGAAGTTCGCCAATCCGCGCCGCACCGAGATCACCTCCATCGCGCACGACCTCGATGTCGAGGACCTCATCGCCGAGGAGGACATGGTCGTCACCATCACCAAGGCAGGCTACGTCAAGCGGCTTCCGGTGGCGACGTACCGTCAGCAGAAGCGCGGCGGCAAGGGCGTTGCCGGCGTGAACCTCCGCGAGAACGACTTCGTCGAGCACCTCTTCATCAGTTCCACCCACGACTACGTGCTCTTCTTCTCCTCGGCGGGCAAGGTCTACCGCTTGAAGGTCCACGAGCTGCCGGTCGGATCGCGCCACGCGCGCGGAACGGCGATCGTGAACCTGCTGCCGTTCGCCGCCGACGAGCGCATCGCCGCGGTCATCAACACCCGCGAGTTCGGGGCCGAGGACTACCTGCTCTTCGCGACGAGGCGGGGGATGAGCAAGAAGACCGCGATGAGCGCGTACGACCGCTCGCGCCGCGACGGGATCATCGCCATCAACCTGCGGGCCGACGACGAGCTCATCTCGGTGCGCCGGGTCAAGTCGGGCGAGCGTGTCATGATGGTCTCGACGGCTGGCAAGGCGATCATGTGGGACGAGGCCGACGCGCGGCCGATGGGTCGCGACACCATGGGCGTGAAGGGCATGGCGCTCAAGGGCGACGAGACGGTGCTCGGCATGGAGATCGCGCCCGTGGACAGCGAGCTGTTCGTGGTGACCGAGCGCGGCTACGGCAAGCGCACGCCGGTCGGCGACTACCCGGTGCAGAAGCGTGGCGGCATGGGCGTCAAGACGATCCAGGTCACGCCCAAGAAGGGGCCGCTCGCCGGGATGAAGATCGTGCAGCCCGACCACGAGCTCATGCTCATCTCCGACGAGGGCGTCGTCATCCGGGTGCGCGCGAAGGACATCTCCAAGCTCGGGCGCTCGACCCAGGGCGTCAAGGTGATGAACGTCTCCGAGACCGACCGGGTCCGCGCGATCGCGCGCGTCTCCGCCGGCGGCAAGAAGCGTCCGACACGCGTGGCCGAGGGCCAGGGGGTGCTCGGCGCCGAGGGCGGACCAGCTGGCGCGGACGCGGGAGCAGCGTGTCCCGCACCGAGCTCCGAGGCGGAGCGCGAGGCGGAGGCCGAGGCACTCGCGAGCGAGGAGTTCGAAGAGCTCGAGGGCGAGGAGTGACGGGAGCGACGCACGGACGAGCTTCCGCGGTCGAGGTGGTGCTCTTCGACTTCGACGGGACTCTCGTCGACACGATCGAGCTCATCTTGACGTCGTTCCGCTACGCCACGACCACGGTGCTCGGCTCACCGCTGCCCGACCGGATGCTGCTCGACAACATCGGCGTGCCGCTCGCGCGCCAGATGCGCGAGTTCGCTCCCGAGCACGCCGAGGAGCTCGTGCGCGTCTATCGCGAGCACAACGCCGCGCACCACGACGAGCTCGCGCGCGAGTACCCCGGCACCCGCGAAGCGCTCGACGCGATAGCGGCGACCGGGCGGCCGATGGGCGTGGTGACCTCGAAGGGCTCGCGCATGGCACACCACGGGCTCGCGGTGTTCGGACTCAGCCACCACTTCCCGGTCGTCGTCACCGCAGACGACGTCGAGATCCACAAGCCCGACCCGTACCCGCTCGCGTATGCGGCGGCGCAACTCGGCGTCCCGCTCGAACGGTGCGCGTACGTCGGCGACAGCCCACACGACATGGCGGCCGCGCTTGCTGGCGGGGCGCTTGCTATAGCAGCGCTCTGGGGAGCGTTTCCGGCCGAGGAGGTTCTCGCGCCGGGGCCCCACCATGCGCTTGCGTCGATATCGGAACTGCCCGGACTTCTCGGCAGCCTGTAGCGAACCGCGGTCGCCGATCACCGCCGGAACCGCGGGCGTGCCGATACTCGCGTTTCGTCGTAGGGTGGTGCGGGATACACGCCTCTTGCAGACAGGATCCCACCGCGCAGAAGCGCTACATCGAGCAGGTCCGATGAGGAGGACTCGTGTCGTCGAAAACCAAAGTGATAGGTGCCGTTGCCGGGCTCTTGATCGTCGGGAGTATCGCGGCAGCCGTCGCGTACAATGCGACACGTCCCGCAGCGACAGTGGACGTCGCGACTGCCGCGACCGGTGACATCGCGGTGACGGTGACCGCTGCGGGCAGTGTCGAGTCCGACGCCCGGGGCGACGTGTTCCCGCCCACCGCCGGCGTGCTCGCCGTGGTCAGCGTCGTCGATGGGCAGCGTGTTGTTGCGGGCGAGGTGCTCGCGACGCTCGATCCCGAGCCGCTCGACCTCGCGATAGTCCAGGCCGAGGCGGGGCTCGCCCAGGCCGAGGCGGGGCTGCGCGCGGTCGACGACCAGGCGCCCGGAAGCGCCGAACTGCAGGCAGCACGAGCTGCCACCGACGCCGCATGGCAGGCGTATCGCTCGGCACAGGCCGCCGCCGCCGCCGTAAGCGATCAGGCGCCGGGCGACGCCGAGAGGCGCGCCGCCGCCGCCGCGACCCAGGCCGCGCGCGCTGCCTTCGATCAGGCCGTCGCCGCCTACGATGCGCTCAAGGCAGCCTACGACTTCGCGCCGTCCCCCTCGGCCGAGGCAAGTCTGACCGCGGCTGGAGTCGCCCGCGACCAGGCTCGCGCCGCCTACCTCGGCGCGCAGGCGACCGAGCGCTCGCTTGCATCAGTCGACCTGTCGTCGCAGCAGGCTGCCACCGACGCCGGGGTCGCCCAGGCGCATGCCGCATACCTGAGTGCCAAGGCGCAGCAGGAAAAACTCGAAGACGCTGACGTGTCACCGCAGCGCGCCGCGGCACGCGCCGCACTCGAGCAGGCGCGCGAGGCGCTTGCGCTCGCCGAGTCGAACCGTGCGAAGGCCACGATGCGCGCTCCGGTCGACGGCACCGTGCTCTTCAATCCCCTCGGCACGCCCGCCGCCGACGGCACCGTCCCCAAAGCCACACCCGGCGCTGCGGTAGCGCCCCAGGCCGCGGTCTTCACCGTCGTCAGGCTCGACATGGTTCGCTTCACGGCCGAGGTCGACGAGGTCGACGTCGCGCTCGTCGAGACCGGCATGGCGGCGATCGTGCGCCTCGACGCGCTGACCGATCGCTCGTTCGAGACGACCGTCTCGGAGATCCGTCCCGCGGCCACCTTCACCCCCACGGGAGGCACCGTGTTCCCGGTCTACCTGCGAGTCGCGGCATCCGATGTCAACGTGCTCCTCGGCATGAAGGGGGATGCCGAGATCGAGGTGAGCCGCGTCTCCTCGGTCGTGACGCTACCGATCGAGGCGCTTTTCGACGATGCCACGGGTTCGTACGTCTACACCATCACTGAGGACGACCGGCTCGTCCGCACGCCGGTCGAACTGGGTGCGCTGACCGAGTCGGTCATCGAGATCAGGTCCGGCGTGCGCGCAGGCGACCGGGTCGCACTGGCCGGGGCCGAGGAGTTGGCCGACGGGATGCGAGTCAGTGTCAGATAGCGGATCGCCCATGAGTGCCATGCCTGACAAAGGTGCATCGGTCGACGCGGGGTGCGATGAGGCCCGCACCGTGCTCGAGGCGCGCGCGGTGTCCAAGTGCTACCACCTCGGCGAGGTGGAGGTGCATGCGTTGCGCGGTGTCGACCTTTCGATCTGCGAGGGGCAGATGCTCTCCATCATGGGGCCTTCGGGGTCGGGCAAGTCGACCCTGATGCACATCATCGGCCTGCTCGACCGTCCCTCGAACGGGAGCGTCGTCGTGGAGGGCGAAGAGGTCTCTCGCATGGCGCCTAACGAGCTCGCCGCCGTGCGCAACAGGCGGATCGGATTCGTCTTCCAATCATTCAACCTGCTCAGCCGCACCACTGCGCTCGCCAACGTCGAGCTGCCCCTCGTCTATGCGGGCGTCGCAGGCGCCGAGCGTACCCGCAGAGCCCAGGAGGCGCTCGAGCGCGTGGGCTTGGCGGACCGGATCGGCCACCTCCCCAACCAACTTTCCGGCGGTCAGCAGCAGCGCGTCGCCATCGCTCGCGCGCTCGTGACCGACCCGTCGATCGTGCTCGCCGATGAGCCCACCGGCAACCTCGACTCGGCCTCGGGTATCGAGGTCATGAAGATCCTGCAGGAGCTCAACGAGCACGGCATCACCGTGGTCATCGTCACACACGACGACGAGGTCGCCCGCCACTCCCAGCGGATCGTGCACATTCGAGACGGCCGCATCGTCCGTGATGAAGCAGTCGCCGTGCGGATCCTCGCCGCAGAACGGGAGCGGCCCCTGGTAGACGAGGCGGAGGGCGTCGGGCTATGAACGTGCTCGAGAGCTTCCGCATCGCGCTGCGCGCGCTCGGTGCCAACAAGGTGCGCAGCGCGCTCACCATGCTCGGCGTCATCATCGGCGTGGCGGCGGTCATCTTGCTCGTGGCCATCGGCAGCGGCGTGCAAGACGAGATCACCGGCTCGATTGAGGGCCTCGGCTCCAACCTCATGTTCGTCTTCGCAGGCAACTTCGAGGACGGGGGCGGCCCGGGCGGCGGCATCTCGATCCGGCGCCAGTTCACGCTCGACGACGCCGATCTCGTCCAGCGACGTCTCGACTCACGCCACATCGTTGTACCGATCGTGCAAGGTCCGGCCACGCTGAGGGTCGGTAACCGCACGATGCGCACGACGATCGCGGCGGGCAACGAGTTCTCCGACACCGTCTTCACCGCCGATTACGCCGGTGGCCGAGGATACCGGCGCAGCGAGGTGGTGGCGGCGTCCCGCGTCGTCATCATCGGATCGAGCGTGCGCGACCGCCTCTTCCCGAACCAGGACCCGGTCGGGCGCACGCTCACCGTGAGCGGCCAGCGCTTCACGGTCATCGGCCACGTCGTCGCGCAGGGCGGCTCGCTCACCGGAGACCAGGACAATCAGATCTACATGCCGGTCACGACCGCGCAACGCCTGCTCGGTACGACCGACATCTCCTCGATCGTGGTCAAGGCGGAGACCGCCGACGAGGTGGACGCCGT
Source organism: Coriobacteriia bacterium (assembly GCA_007125735.1). Classification (GTDB taxonomy): domain Bacteria; phylum Actinomycetota; class Coriobacteriia; order Anaerosomatales; family SLCP01; genus SLCP01. The sequence goes on from SLCP01000201.1 coordinate 37,943, forward strand.
CAAACGCCAAGTGGAGTCGATCATGCGACCGGCGTTCGGCGACGAGTTCACGGTGTTCACGCAAGACCAGACGCTCGGGCTGTTCCAGGCGATCCTCGGGACGCTCACGTTCATGCTCGCGGGCATCGCCGGTATCTCGCTGCTCGTGGGAGGTATCGGCATCATGAACATCATGCTCGTGAGCGTGAGCGAGCGCACACGCGAGATCGGTATCCGCAAGGCGGTCGGAGCTCGCACCTACGACATCATGAGCCAGTTCGTGATCGAGGCGGTCTCGCTGTCGGTCGTGGGCGGGGCGATCGGGATCGCTCTCGGAGCTGCGGGCGCCGCGATACTGCAGCAGTGGGTGCCGACGGAGGTCACGGTGTGGGCGGTCGGGCTCGCCTTCACGTTCTCGGCGGCGGTGGGTATCTTCTTCGGCGTGTACCCGGCGTACAAGGCCTCGCGGCTCGACCCGATCGAGGCGCTCCGCTACGAGTAGCGGCAGGTGAGTCGGGCGGCTGCGTAAGCGGCGCCCTACGACTGGAAGTCGCTCGGATCGACGTGGTCGAGGAACGCCCGGAACCGTTCGACCTCGTCCTCTTCGTCCTCCTCGGTCACCTCGATGACCGCTGCCTCCTCGAGGACCTGCTCGGAGAGGTAGATCGGCGAGCCGGTGCGCACCGCGAGCGCGATCGAATCGCTCGGCCGAGCGTCGATCTCTCGCTCGGCGCCCCCCTCGTCGGTCACGATGAGATTGGCGTAGAACGTCCCGCCCTCGATGCGCGTGATCTCGACGCGCGAGAGGGTCGCGCCCATCTGCCCGATGACGCTCGCGAGCAGGTCGTGTGTCATCGGGCGCGGGGGAGCGATGCCTTGCAGCGCGAGAAGGATCGCGGTGGCCTCGGCCTGGCCGATCCAGATGGGTACGAGGCGGCCCTCAGCGTGCGACTCGTCGACCGGGCGCAAGATGATGACCGGCTGGTTCGACACCGAGTCGACGCTCAGGCTCGCTATGCGGACGTGCACCACCTCATCGACCTCCCGTGTGGACCCTGGGCTTCTCTACACTACCTTCCACTATGATACGACAGGGAATCGGAGGCCGCGCAGCACGAGGGGAGGGGTCATGACCGACAACGGAACACGCGTGATCGAGGTGCGCACCTCGGCGCGGGAGACGCTCGTGGACGTCACGCGCGACGTCGCGGAGGAGGTCGCACGCTCGGGGGTGGCCGAGGGACTCGCGCACGTGTGGTGCCCGCACACGACGGCGGGGATCACCGTGAACGAGGCGGCCGACCCGGATGTGGCCGCAGACATCGTCACCGCTCTACGCCGCCTCGTGCCGCCCGATGGCGGCTTCCGGCACCGCGAGGGCAACGCCGACGCCCACGTCGAGGCGTCGCTCGTGGGGAGCGCTGCGCTCGTGCCCGTGAGCGGCGGGCGGCTTGCTCTCGGGACGTGGCAGGGGGTGTTCTTCTGCGAGTTCGACGGGCCGAGGACACGGCGCGTGGAGGTCAGGCTTCTCGGAAGGTGAGAGCACGCGCCTGACCAGGGGTTGTGTGCTGGTTGTGCGCTTGACCGTCGCCCGGATGTCGGATATGGTACGGGGGCGTTTCGCCCGCTCCAGGGCGAGGGCCCGTAGCTCAGTTGGTTAGAGCGCACGGCTGATAACCGTGAGGTCAGTGGTTCGAATCCACTCGGGCCCACCAA
>SLCP01000009.1 GCA_007125735.1 Coriobacteriia bacterium
TAGCACGGGGCCTCCGAGTGACTTCCTGCTGTTCGCCGAGTTACGCCGAGACGTGCTCCTTGGCGACCTCGGCGAGCTTGGTGAACGCTGCCGGATCGTTCACGGCCATGTCCGAGAGGATCTTGCGGTCGAGCTCGACGCCGGCCTTCTTGAGGCCGTTCATGAACACCGAGTACGACATACCGTTGAGACGAGCGGCGGCATTGATGCGGGAGATCCACAAGCGGCGGATCTCGCGCTTCTTGTTGCGGCGGTCACGGTACGCGTACTGCAGCGAGTGCTGGACCTGCTCCTTGGCAGCACGGTACGTGCGACTCTTGGCTCCGTAGTAGCCCTTGGCCTTGGCGAGTACGGTACGGCGCTTCTTCTTTGCGGTGACTGCTCTCTTGACGCGAGGCATAGGTGATCACTCCTTAGGGGGTTTCGTAGCGCCGGACCTAGCCGATGCCGAGGTTCTTCTTGATCGACTTCTCATCGGCCTTGTGCACGAGCGAGTCCTTGCGGAACCCGCGCTTGCGCTTGGGGCTCTTCTTCTCGAGGATGTGGCTCTTGAACGCGTTGGCGCGCTTGATCTTGCCGGTACCCGTGAGCTTGAAGCGCTTCGCGGTTCCTTTGTGGGTCTTCTGCTTAGGCATCGGTCGTCTCACTTTCTTCTTCAACAGGCGGCTCGGCTCCGGGCGCCTCCGCCTCCGTGCTCTCTTTGACGTCTTTCTTCACCGGCGCGATCAGCATGTGCATGTTGCGCCCTTCGAGCTTGGGCTGGTTCTCGATGATCGCCATGCCCGCGAGGTCCTCAGCCAGCCGCTCAAGGATGGCGAGCCCGCGCTCGGCGTGAGCCATCTCTCGCCCGCGGAACATGATCGTCACCTTGACCTTGGCTCCGGCGGTCAGGAACCTCACCACGTGCTTCTTCTTGGTCTCGTAGTCGTGGTTGTCGATCTTGGGCCGGAACTTGATCTCTTTGAGCTGGACGGTGGCCTGGTGCTTGCGTGCCTTCTTGGCCTTGATGTCCTGCTCGTACTTGTACTTGCCGTAATCCATGATCCTGCACACGGGCGGATCCGAGTTGGGCGCAATCTCGACGAGGTCGAAGCCCTGCTCATCGGCGATCCGCAGCGCGTCGGCGGTCTCGAAGATGCCCAACTGCGCCCCGTCCACTCCGATGAGACGCACGCGTGGCACGCGTATGCGGTCATTGAGTCTCGGCTCGATAGTGCTGATGGGCGATTCACCTCCACTACTCGCGGTCCGCCGCCTGAGCGCACCGCACTGTCCGGAAAACACGAACGTCCCGCGGCAGGCAGCCGACGGGACGCGATAGCCGCCGATGAAAGCCAGGCCTGTATCAGGCCCGCTCTCGGCGGTTCATCTCGACCAGACAGCTACCGGGTAGGCGCCGCAAGGTGGGGACCACTGCGACCCCGAGGGGCGGGGTCCCACTTCATCGATATGCGATTGATGACCTTGGGAGTATACCCGCAGGGGGCGGGCGTGTCCATCACGCCAGTACCGGGACCTTGAGAGCGCACGCCACGGTCTTGATGTCGCAGGGGATACGCATCTGACGCAGGTGCATACGCGGCGGCACCTCCACTCCGATCTTTGGGGTGAGCAGCAAGGCTCCCGAGATGCCTCCCTCGTTGAGCAGCTCGAGAACCTGGTCGATCCACGAGGGCGCACATGCTACGAGCGCGACCTCCGCGCCGGTCGATGGTCCCAACTCCGGAATCTCGGTGACATGCCTGACCTCGATGTCGCCGACGATCGCCCCGACGTCGTCTGCGGACTCTGAGAAGTAGCCGACCGCGCGTACCCCGAACGCATCGACCGGAAAGACGACCTCGAGCGCCTGCAGCATCTGCACGCTGCCGATGCGCAGCATGGGGTAGTCGTCCCACACGCCGAGGAACTCCTGGAGCGCGTCGAGCAGTTCGTGTGTCCGGTACCCGACGCCGGCGCGTCCCACTCCGCCCAGGTACGAGAGGTCACGACGCACAGTCGCCTCCCGGATGCCAACGAGTTCCGACAGCGTCCTTGATGTCATGCCCTCGTCGATGGCGCTGCGTCGCGTGTACTCCCACAGGTAGCAGTGGTAAAGCGACAAGCGGTAGATCGTCGCTTCGGGAACCCCACGATGAGTCGCCATGAGACGCACACTTCCCATCCCTAAAAATAAAGATTCTTAACCTCTGTGGCGATTCTATACCCCTATGGGCCGATTGACAAGTTCGCGCAAGAAATGGCCGCCGGGGACTACCGATCGTCGGAAGCGGCGTCGCCCTCGTCGTTGCGACGCGAAGACGAGCGCAGTGCAGCCGCGACCAGGCCAAGGAACGAGCCGAAGAACTGCTCGAAGCGGCCGATCTCGTCCTCAGAGGACGGTGCCGTGCGCTCAAGGGCGTCCCATTCGCCCGCCGCGACCGCTAGAGACATACTCTCGAGGTCCGACGTCATGCCGGCGATGCGACGGAATACGACGCGCTCGAGCACGAGCGTGAGAACGATCGCTAGCAAGAGCCCGACTCCGATGAACGTCAACACGAGACTGATCTGGGCGGCCCGCAACGTGGCACGCAGTTCACTCACGTCTCTGTACACGGCCACGTACCCGACCGCCTCACCGGTGACGTCGAGCACCGGAAACGTGCCCACTGCGAGCGAGCGCCCTCCGTTCATGATCGTGCCGAGCGAGGTACGCTCGGCAGCGAGCGCGTCGGTGTCGATGACCTCGAGCACTGAATCATCGGCCAGAGTGGACTCTGCGAGGACCACATCCGCGTACTCGTCCCAGTTGTCGGGCAGGCCCTGTTGTTCGCGAAGCGCGGTCCAGCCTTCATGCTCTATGAGCGACTTCTCGAGGAACATCGCGTAGTCGTCGCCTGTCTGGTCAGCGATGACGGAGAGGTAGTCTTCGACCCGCTCGCCGAGGCCCATATAGCCGAGCGTCTGCCCGTCATCGGCCACCAACGGCGCGATGACACGGATCGACAACGCGTGCCTGCCGATCTCGAAGCCAGACGAGACCTCACCTGTCTCGCGCGCGCGGACGAGCGCCTGACTGCCCGACGTGTCGCCATACGCATCTTCGTCGAGCGCCTCGCCGCCCCGGTAGACGCGCAGGAAGATGCATCCGTCGTCCTGCAGATCGTAGTAGTACCAGCGGGTGACCCCGAAGGTTTCCCGGTAGGACTCGAACAGCGGGAACGAGATCCGCTGCAACTCCTCGCGATCCTGGTCCTCGAACGCTTCCTGAATGCTCTCGCTCTTCATGGTGGCGTCGAGGAGTGCGTGCATCACCGCGACACGCGCGTTGCGAAGGCCCTCGAAACTGCTCTCGGCCGAGACAAGGGTATCGGAGATCGCCGAGTCGAGCACCTGGTCGTAGATGCGGTTGGTGATCGCGAGCGCCACAAGAGCCCCGGCGACGACAGCGAGTAGTGCGGCAGCCACGACTCGCCCGCGGATGGTGTTCACCGTCTCGCACTCCTTGCCTCAGGTGCCACACTCTTACCTAATGGATGTTAACGCGTACGATAGGCGCTGTCGAACACGTGAGAATCGTCACGAACCGGTATTGAGCCGGTAGCCGACACCAGGTTCGGTGACGATCAGGCGTGGCGTGGCAGGATCCTCCTCGATCTTGGAACGCAGATGGCTCACGTGCACCCGGAGGGCCTGGGTGCCCTTTCCGTCGGCCTGACCCCAGACCTCCTCAAGCACCGCTCGGGTCGTCACGACCCTGTCGGCGTTGCGCGCGAGGACCGCAAGGATCTCGAACTCGGTCCTTGTGAGCGCAAGTGGCTCCCCTTCTCTTGCAACGGTGCGTGCCTGCAGATCGATCTCGAGCGCTCCGGCATGCACGGTCGTGACGGGCGTTCCGTTCGCAGTACCCCTCCTGAGCAGCGCCCTGATGCGTGCGAGCAGCTCACCGGCGGAGAACGGCTTGGTCAGGTAGTCATCTGCGCCGAGGTCGAGAGCGGTGATCTTGTCCGCCTCGGATTCGCGCACCGACAGCACGAGGATCGGGACGTCACTCCACTCCCGGATCGAACGGCATACCTCGAAGCCGCTGATGCCCGGGAGCGTCAGATCGAGGATGATGGCATCGGGTTCGTCGCGCGCTGCGTACTCTATGGCCTCTTCGCCGCTCGTGGCGGGAATGAACTCGTAGTCACGTTGGGAGAGAACGGACTTGAGTGCCCGGAGCAGCGCGGCTTCGTCATCGACCACGAGGATCTTCTTGCGGCCCTCATTCGACTCGCGTGTGGGCATCACTCCACCTCTTCCTTCCTCGGCAACACGACCGTGAA
>SLCP01000217.1 GCA_007125735.1 Coriobacteriia bacterium
CCAACGTCGCTTCATCGACTGCCGAGGAGACCGAGGCAGGTGCGTCGCGCCGGGACGTTCCTGCGGTCGTGGCTTCGTGCGCTCTCGCGCTGGCGCTCGTCGCCGTCGGCGTGGCGCCACTGATCACCGGCATGCGCTGGATCGCTCAGTTGCTCTCGTTCGCATAAGTATCAGGCGAAAACGAGTTCGGTCTGTTTTTCACGAAACTATTGCGTACGCTGATTCCGGCCTGTATCATGCAAGGCAAGTTGCATGCAAGTGCAACCCCTTACCCCTGAGCCTCAAGGTGCCGGCCTTGGGGCTCCCCCATTTGCGGGGGCTATTCGTACCTCCTCTGAGCAGCGCGAAAACCATTCCTATTTCGCTCGTTGGGGTTCAAGTGTCGCGCGGTTCCTACCGATACTCACAGCAGTATGATGATCTCAAACGAGCAGGCACGGCGTGTCGCCGAACTCCTGCAGACGCCAGAGTATCGATGCAACGGTAGCGCCCCCTGTGAAGTGCCCTGCGACCTCCTTGCGAAGGTCCGCCTCCATCTCGACGGGTTGCCCGAGTATCGCCAAGATCGTGTCGAGGCTGCTCGGATGCGCCTCGACAGCGAGCCTCCATCGTCGGATGAGATCGCAGCGATGATGATCGGCCGCATCCTCTCGGACCAGATCCGCTAGAACCGCTCGGCTCACGGCACGGAGTGGGGCTCCGGACACCACTCCATCGCGCGCTCTCAAGTAGCGTCCGAGCGCCGCACCCTCCATAATCGGCGTGTACGATAGTGCCGCGTGCTTGAGGAGGGCTGATGAGCGGGAGGCGCGCCGGAGATCTCGCTATCACGTTCGTCATGAACGTGCTGCTCGTTCTCGCCTTCGTGCTGCTGCTAAGGCTCGTGGTCGAGTTCTTCGGCACCATCGCTGCGCACGACGTCGGAGGCGTGCTCGTGAGGCTGACCGATCCTCTGCACGTCCCGTTCGGGCTCACGGCTCCCCGGACGCCGTACGGAGGGGTGTTCGACTCCGACGCAGCGGTGACCATCCTCTTGCTCGTAGGCATCGAGTGGATGCTGAGTCTCGTTCGCGCGAGCAGACAGCGGGGATACTCTCAGTGACCGGGCAGTATGGTGCGTGCGCCCACACAAGGTGCCGCAGGACGGAGGATGCGTGACCTACACGCGAGAGCGCCTCGGAGAACTGCTCCTCACCGCGGGCGTCATCTCTCAGGAGCAGATGGACGCCGCCCTCGACGAGCAGCGCCAGAGCGGCGGAAAGCTCGGTGCGGTGCTCGTGTCGCTCGGCTTCACTACCGAGGAGCAGATAGCCGACACCCTCGCCACGCAGAAGGGCTACGAGTACGTCGATCTCTCGGCCTATCGTGTCGATCGCACAGCCGTCAGCCTGTTGCCGGCACGTGTCGCGCACATGCGGCACGTCATACCGATCGGGTTCAGCGACGAAGACCTCGTGCTCGCGATGGCCGACCCGCTCGACATCGAGACAGCAGACGAGGTCGAGGTGCGTACCGGATACCGCGTCGTGCCGGTCGTTGCGCCACCCTCGCAGATCAGTCGGGCGATAGAGAGGTACGTGTCGACCGGCGATACCTTCCAGCAGGTCGTCGACGCGATGGAAGAGGCCGACACCGACGACGAACTCGACACTGAAGTACTCGTCGGCGGGGAGGATGTGCCGATCGTCCGACTCGTGAACCAGCTCATCCGCGAAGCGGTGCGTGAGAGGGCGAGCGACATCCACATCGAGCCGGGGCTCGAAGGAGTGCGAATCCGCTACCGTATCGATGGTGTGCTCCACGAGGTCATGTCGCTGCCGCTTGCCGCACGCGCAGGGGTGGTCAGCCGCGTCAAGATCATGGCCGAGATGGACATCGCCGAGCGGCGGCGTCCACAAGACGGCAAGATCGCACTCAAGATCGAGAACCGGCCGATAGACCTCAGGGTAGCGAGCGTGCCCACGCCGTTCGGTGAGAGCCTCGTCATCAGGATCCTCAACGCGGATTTCTCGTTCCTCTCGCTCACGAGTCTCGGCATGAACGACGCCCACCTGGGTGTCTTCCGCGATCTGATCGCCCGGCCCCACGGGGCCCTCCTCGTTTCCGGGCCCACCGGATCGGGCAAGTCGACCTCGCTCTACGCGGCGTTGCAGGAACTCAACGATCCCCACCGAAAGATCATCACGATCGAGGACCCGGTCGAGTACCAGATGGGCGGGGTCACGCAGATCGGGGTGAATACCAAGATCGGACTGACGTTTGCGACCGGTCTCAGGACGATGCTACGTTCCGACCCCGACATCATCATGGTCGGCGAGATACGTGATCCGGAGACCGCCGAGATCGCCATCAGGTCCGCGCTCACCGGGCACCTCGTGCTCTCCTCGATACACACCAACGACGCTCCCTCGGCGTTCACGCGTCTCGTCGACATGGGTGTGCCTCCGTACATCGTGGCCTCGTCGCTTCTCGGGGTGGTGGCGCAGCGGCTCGCCCGCCGGCTGTGTCCCGAGTGCAAGACGGTCGTCCGCACCACCAAGGCCGAGCGGGTAGCAGCGGGTTTCACGCCTGAGGAAGCGAGGGGTGTGACCGTCTACGGACCTAAGGGGTGCGAGCGCTGCGCTCACTCCGGGTATCGCGGCCGCATCGGCCTGTTCGAGCTCATGCCGGTCGACGACGACATCTCCCGCCTCTTCATGAGCGGCGCCGCGGCGGACCGCATCCGCGATCTGGCGATCGAGAAGGGGATGGTCACGCTCAGACGCGACGCGCTCGACAAGGTCGCCGATGGCACGACCTCGCTTTCCGAGCTCGCTCGAGTGGTGATGTGACGATGCCGAGGGACCCGCGCGCGATCGTCCTCGTGCTCGACAGCGTGGGGGTCGGCGCGCTTCCCGATGCGCACCTCTACGGTGACCAAGGGGCTAACACGCTCGGCAACACCGCGCGTGCCGTGGGCGGCGTGTCGATGCCCAACCTCGGTGCGATGGGGCTCGGCAACATCACCGATATCCTCGGCGTGCCGCCGGCTGAGCACCCGGAAGCGTCGTGGGGCCGCAACGCCGAGGCCTCGACGGGCAAGGACACCACGACCGGGCATTGGGAGATGATGGGACTCCATCTCACGCGGTCGTTCCCCACGTACCCTGATGGCTTTCCACCTGAGGTGATGGATACGTTCGCGCGCGAGACCGGTGAGGGCTGGCTCGGCAACTATCCGGCGAGCGGGACCGTCATCATCCAGGACCTCGGCGACGAGCACGTACGCACCGGCAAGCCGATCGTCTACACGTCTGCCGACTCGGTCTTCCAGATCGCCGCGCACGAAGGCGTCATCCCGATCGAGCGCCTCTACGAGATATGCTCGATCACCCGGGAGCGCGTGTGTGTGGGCGAGCACGCGGTCGGGCGCATCATCGCTCGCCCGTTCGAGGGGCCCGACGCGTCCGGTACGTACGTCCGCACTCACCGGCGTCGCGACTACGCGGTCGCGCCCTTCGAACCCACCGTGCTCGATCGGCTCGGCGAGCGGGGTGTGACCTCGTACGGAATCGGCAAGATCGGCGAGATCTTCGCGTGGCAGGGCATCTGCGAGAGCCAGCACTCCGAGAACAACATGCACGGGTTCGGCAACCTCATCGCGCGGGTGGCCGGCGATGTGCCCGGTTTCGTCTTCGCGAACCTCGTGGACTTCGACATGATCTGGGGTCACCGCAACGATGCGGAAGGCTACGCGCGCGGACTCGAGGCGATCGACGAGCGCATGCCCGAGCTGCTCGATGCGATGATCGACGGCGATCTGCTGGTGGTCACCGCCGACCACGGGTGCGACCCCACGATGCCCTCGACCGACCACAGCCGCGAGTACACTCCGCTTCTGGCCAAGGTCAAGGGTGTGGACTCAGGCATCGACCTCGGGGTGAGGTCGACGTTCTCCGACATCGGCGAGACCGTCCTCGACTTCTATGGGATGGCCGGTGCGTGCGGGCGGGGGACGTCCTTCTTGTCGGAGGTGCGCAGCGGCGCCGGGACAGAGGTCGCGTCGTGAAGCCGGATGTGACGTTCGAGCAGCTCATCGCCGCCAAGCGCGACGGGCACGCCCACTCTGCTGATGAGATAACGCACATCGTTTCGGCGTTCACCGCCGGCGACATGCCCGACTACCAGATGGCCGCGTGGCTCATGGCGACCGTTCTCAACGGCCTCACGCACGACGAGACCGTAGCCCTCACGGATGCGATGGTGCGCTCCGGTCGCGTGGTCGACCTCTCGGCGA
>SLCP01000006.1 GCA_007125735.1 Coriobacteriia bacterium
CATCGCCGCATCGGCGTTCATCGAGCTCGCGCACCTCGATCCCGACCCCGGCTGGCGGCGCGCGTACGCCGACCTCGCGACCGCCACGCTCGAGAGCCTCAGCTCGCCGGCGTACCTCGCCCAGGACGACCCGCTGCCCGCGGTCCTCAAGCACGGCACGTACGCGGCGATGATCGGGCTCGCCGACCACGGCACGTCGTGGGGCGACTACTACTTCCGAGAGGCCCTCATGCGCTACGGCGCGCGCGTGTCGCGCGTGGGCGGTCCCGACCGCTACCATACGGCGGTCCGCGCGAGCTATGCGTCGTTCGCAACCTCCGACGTCGCCGTCGTGGCGAGCGGGGAGTCGTACGCCGACGCGCTTGCGGCGAGCGCGCTCGCGGGCGCCTACGAGGCACCGCTGCTGCTCACCACCGGACGCGCGCTGCCCGAGCCGGTGCGCGCGGAGCTCGTGCGGCTCGGGGTACGCCGAGTGCTCGTCGTGGGCGGCACGCAGGCGGTATCCGCCGAGGTGGAGTCGGCGCTCCAGCGGCTGGTCGAGGCGCGTGCCGGGAGCGACGGGGGCAGCGTGTTCCGCGTCGGCGGCCCGGATCGCTACACGACCGCGTTGATGGTCGCCGAAGGGGCGCGGCCCGCGTACGCTGTGCCTGGAGGCGGCGCCGACACCGCCACTGCTGCCGAGTCGCCCCCCGTGCCGCTCGCGTTCGTCGCCCGCGGCGACGACTTCGCCGACGCGCTCGCTGCCGCGCCCATCGCCTACGCGCACGTGGCGCCGGTGCTGCTCACGACCCGTGACGCGCTCCATCCCGACACCGCGCTCATGCTCCGCCAGATGCGCCCCGAGCGCATCGTGGTGCTCGGCGGGGAGGCGTCGCTGGCGCCGGAGGTCGAAGTGCGCCTCGCCCAGATCGCCGCGGAGTACGCGCCCGCCGCACCCGCCCCTGCAGCCGCCGCCGCGCCCGCTCCCGTCATCCGCATCGGCGGCCCCGACCGCTACCTGACCGCCGTCCTGCTCGCCCGCTGGGCGCACGCCGAGGGCTTCGCGAGCGCCGAGCACGCAGGCATCGTCTCGGGCCGCACCTTCCCGGACGCGCTCGGGGCAGCCGCATACGTCGGTAGCCGAGGAGGACTCGTGATACTGACCGATCCCGGCACCCTCGACCGGCGCGCGGCGGCGTGGCTGGCCGAGGTAGGAGCCGGGGGTGACGGCGCGGGCGGCGAGCTGCACGGCGTAACCCGCGCTACGGTGTTCGGTGGGGAGTCGACGATCTCAGGCCGCGCGATGCACGAGGTGTCCCGCGCGATCAGGTGACCTACTTGAGCGTCAGCGCGACGGTCTCCCGCACGTAGCGCGAGAGCGCGTTCTCGCCGCCGAGGAAGCGGATCTCGGTGATGGTGTCGCGGTTCGCGGCAAGCGCGCCTTGCACGCTCGAGTGCAGCGAGCGCGACGGGGTGAGCAGCACGACCGACCCGCACCCGCCCTGCAGCACGCCGCCCGCGAGCGCGTCGGGGAAGCTGTCGCCGGTGGCGAGCGCGACGCGGTTCCAGCACAGCCCGCCCTCATCGACGCCGAACGTCGCCACCCGGTGCGCGGTGGCGTAGCGGTCGGAGCCGGACAGGCGCTGCGTGGTGGCGCCCACCTCGGTCGAGAGCCCGGTCACGACCGCCTGCGGCACCGCCGAGGTCCCGCCGAGCACGAGCGTGCGCGTGACGCTGGCGGCGTCCATCGCGCCCACGGTCGCCCCGTCGAGCCCTGACGGACCCACGAGGTAGATAGGCCAGCCGTTGGCGGCGGCGAGCGGGGAGGCGCCGAGCGCGTCGGGGAAGTTGGCGCCGGTCGCTACGAACGCCGTGCCGCTGTACCCGCACGGGCTCACCTCGAGCACGGCGACCGTCTCGGCGGCGACCCTGCGCGCGGTGTCGTAGCGGTCGTTACCCGCGATGCGCGTCACGCGGTCCGCGCCGCCGAGGGTGTTCGCGAGTGTAGTCTGTATCGCCGGGGCCACGGCCCGCGTCCCGCCGAGGATCACGGCGCGGCTCGCGTCGAGCCGCTTGATCTCGGCGTTGACCGCGCCGGGCAGGCTCGACGGCGACGTCAGCAGGATCGGTGCGTCGAGCGCGCCGGCGAGCGCGGCTCCACCGAGCGCGTCGGGCCAGTCGAACGCGGTCGCGATGACCACGGTGTCGGCGCCATCGGGGTAGGCGAGCTTGGAGGCCTCGATCGCGGTCGCGACGCGGTCGGTGCCGGCGATCTCGCGGACGGTGAGGTCCTCGGGCCACTCGATCGGGCCGTCGAGCGTCATGAACGTGGTGCGGTACGTGACCGTGCGGGGCGTCTGCGTGCCCTTGGCGTAGATGCCGCCGGAGAGCGTGACCTCGTAGACGTCGCCGGGCTGGTAGCTCACGGTGGCCGGGTCGGGCCGGAAGATGAACGCGTTGGCGATGCCGAACCCGCGGAAGTCGGCGTTGAAGTACGTGCCCGAGGTGTTCTTGGTGGTGTCGTTGAAGGTCCACGTGCGCCCGTCGGAGATGCGGCGCAAGGTGACGGTGTGCGGGCCGGCGGTGTTCCAGTCGTACTTCGCCGGATTGAGCGTGATCGACCACGGCGTCTGGGGGCAGATGAACTCGACGGGGAAGAGGCCCTCGGCAGGCCAGAGGATCGTGTCGTAGTCGACGGCGCCTGAGCGCGAGCGGTCGAACGCGTAGGTGGCCGAGAAGCTCCCCGTGGCGTTGTGCGCGATGCCGATGCCGGTCTGCGCCATCGGCGGGTTGAGGAGCCAGCGGCGGTGGCCCACGTGCGGCAGATTGGTCGGGCCGCGATCGGCCAGGCAGCCCATCTGGAACGAGGCCGCGCTCGTGTGTCCTCGGCCGATGTTGCTCGTGGTCGTCGAGCGGAAGCCGATGTCGTAGAAGGCCTGCGTCATGTCGGCAGGCTTGGGAGGCGTGTGGGAGAACGTGCTCGCGGCCATGAGCACCGCGCCGTGCTGGGCCTCTTGGTTGAGGGCCCAGGTGGTGGTGACGTCGTAGGGCAGGCCCGCGAGATAGCGGGCGAAGTTGATGGTGTTGAGGCCGTCGGCGATGAAGCTGGGCGCCGCCTGGCCGGGCGCGTACGGAGCGCTCGTGCTCGGCGTGACGGCGTACGGCGAGCCGGTGTGCGTGGGCATGTGCGCGCTCCACACGTACCGTATGTCGGCCTCGGTGCGCTGGGTGGTGTCGACCGTCCACGTGCTGGCCGAGGAGGTCTGGGGCGCGACCGGCAGCAGCGCTATCGCGAGAGCGACGGTGAGGGTCGCGCGGAGTGCGGCGCGTGCGGCCGTGGTTGTGGCCGTGGCTGCGCGTGCGGATGCGGCGTGGTGTGCGGGGGAGGTGCGGATCACGGAACTCCTTAGGGGCGTGCGAACCGAAACTGCAGTATCCGATTCCGTAGTAATGTACCGTTAATATCGGCAGAGGGGAAATCGTTCTTAAGTGTGTGTGACGAGCGGCCCCCGCGCTGGGGCGGCGCGGCCGTGCGCAGACCCGCGTCGAGCGTTCGGCGGGGCGCTACTGATTCTCGAGCAACTCTTCCTCGGGCACCTCGCGGACCGGCTTGGCGGGCACGCCCATCATCACCATGCGCGCCGGCACGTCGCGGGTGACCACGGCACCGGTGGCGATGAACGCCTCCTCGCCGATCTCCACACCCGGAAGGATGTGCGCGCCGCCGCCCACGCGGGCTCCTCGGCGGATGGTGCAGCCGGCCATGAGCTCGAGCCTGCGCTCGGTGCGGCCCATGAAGTTGTCGTTGGTGGTGACGACCATCGGCGCGATGAAGACGTCCTCTTCGATGGTGACGTACGCGGTCACGTACGCGCCCGACTGGATGCGGGTGCGCGAGCCGATCTGCGTGTCGTTCTCGACGGTCACGCTGCGCCCCACGACCACGCGTTCGCCGAGCGTGCACCGCTCGCGCACGCCGGCGTTGTCGCCCATGACGCAGCCGTCGCCAAAGGTCGAGCCCGCCATGAGCACCGTGTGGGAGCCCACCTTGCAGCCGTCGCCGAGCACGATGCCCGGCAGGTCGCCGGCGGCAGCGGTCGAGCCGGGTGCGAGCGCGGGGCGCTTGCCCACCACGGCGAAATCCGCGATCACGCAGTCGTGCCCGATGTGGGCGCCCTCGTGGATGGTGACGTGGTTGCCGATGACGGCGCCGGGCTCGATGGTGACGCCTGACTCCACGATGACCCAGCGCCCGAAACGGACGTCGGTCGAGACGCGGGCGGTGGGGCCGATCAC
>SLCP01000124.1 GCA_007125735.1 Coriobacteriia bacterium
GGCGCTCATGAAACCGTCACGCGCTACCGTCCTGCTCTGCACGCTCATCGCGACGCTTGTCGCAGCCGGCGCCGTCGCTGCGTTCGCATCTACGCGGATCGGCACCGTCATCACTTCGGCCGACTGGCCCTTCGTCGTCTACCGGATCACTAGCGACGACCTCGATCAGTACTCCGTCCGCGTCTCGGGCTCACACGTCTACTGGCTCGAGAACCGCCAGGTCCCCCAGGGCGACGGGAGCGTTCTCCCCACGCCATCGATCGGCCGGTATCTCAACCGGACCACGAGCGCCCGCGCCCGCATCGACCCGAGTCCTGCAGGCATCCTGAACCTCTCCGCCGGTGGGGACTGGGTCGTCTACACGCGCGAGGACACGACATCCACCGTCCGCGCGTGGAGCCCTCTGACCGGTGAAGGGCGCACGATCGCCACGGGCACGACCAGCCGCTGGGCCGGGTACGTCACCGATGGCACGTACGTCGCGTGGGCCAACGAGATACCCGGCAGCGCCGAGGGCGAGCCAATCAGGCACTCGATCGTCGTCGACACCATCGCGCCCGGACCCACGACCTTCGTAGCGGAAGCAGACCTCGCCGCACAACTCGCGATCGACAACGGCATGGTTGTCTGGGCCACTGAAGACCCGCGCGCCTTCGAGACGGCCGTCCTACACGCCTACGACATCCGATCGGGCCGATCGTCGTCCGTGCGCATCCCCGGCTTCAGCGCGGATCGGGTGGACGTATCCGGCCCGCTCGTGGTCACCTCGGGCGAAGACTCCGCATACACGAGCCACATCTACGTGTGGGACACGCGAACCGACAACGTGCGCCGCGTGTACTCGGTGCCCCTCAGGGAGGCCTCGGCCGGTAACGCGTACATCTCGGGCACGCGCGTGGTCTTCACCGAGCAAGCGCTGGGGCGATTCATGCGCGCCCGGCTGATCGACCTGGCAACCGGCGCTGTCGCCGACGTGCTCCCAGACGGCTTCTACTCCTCGGCCTTGGACTTCGACGGCAGCGTCGTCGGCATGGTCGTCAAGCGCCCGGGTTGGCCGTCGCTCGAGCTTGCGCTGTGCGACCTCGACGAGCGCCGGCCCACGCCGCCCGCGCGCGTACTCGACGCAACCGTGTCCGGGGCCGCTTCCGACTCGACCACCTCACGTCGCTCGCGCGGCTCCGGCTCGCTGCTCGCTGAGGCCGACGGCGTAGACGGCGAGACGACGCCCACCGCCGAGGCCACACGCACCGCCGAGACGACCCCCGCCGCCGGAAGCGACGCCGCCTCCGGTTCCGGCGAAGAAGCCGCGGCCGGCGCGAACGCTCCCGGCGAATCCGACACTGAAGGTGCCGGCGGCGGTCTCGACCCGACAACCGCACTCATCGCCGCGCTCGCAGGTGTCACGCTGGTCGGCGGCGCGGGCTACGCGGTCCGACACCGCCGCGCTCACGCGGCCGACACTCGCCCGTAGCTGCGGCGCGCGCTCCTTGACCCCCATGAGCTGGCTCGACAGCGGCGAGTTGACGATGATACTCAGGATCCGGAAGCGGCGCTGAGGGTCTCGGCGGCCCGATGCCAGGCCTCGGCCCCACTTGCCGGCCTCAGTTGTCTTGAGAATCCGCCATAGATATCTCCGAGAGCAGCGAGCGAACCTCATCGCGAAGGACAGGCACGTCATGCTGTGCAATACGCAAGACGGCTTCGTCGTCGATGGCAGCGTATTCATGCGCGAGACGGTTGCGGAAGCCAACGATGAACCGCGCATGCGTGATGCGTGCAGCGAGATTCGGATCCGTACGCCCGAGAGACGCCACCGCCTCGCCGATGATGATGAACTCGCGCTCGACTGCCGAGCGAATCACACGATCCGACAGGTATCCGTCAGTATCCACTCGGGACAAGGCGAGCTCGATCGTGTCGCACGCATCGATGATGTCCGCCAAATAGGCTTCGCAGCTACGCGGCATAGAGCGTCCGTTTCGTGCGCTCGATCTCGGCCCGGATGTAGCGGTTCTTCACCGCACCGACCATCACGAGGTCGACCTTGGTGCCGAGCACAGCTTCAAGCTCGTCGACCATGTCGAAGTAGGCTCGTGCCCGGTCGTAACCGTCCATTGGCTCGAACTCCACTAGTAGATCGATGTCACTCACTCCAGGGCGGAAGTCCTCGCGCAACGCCGAGCCGAACGCGAACAGCGCCGCCACCCGGTACTTGCGACATATCGCGGTGATGAGATCGAGCTTGTTGTCGATGACTGCGACCATCAGAACCTCCGCCCCCGATGATACCGCGATTTGCCGAACGCCGTTGTTACTGATCACATTGCCCTTGGGTCGCCGTTCTTGGGACTATCATCGCTTGGCGCGAACCTCGCGAATCGCAAGCTCCCTCCCCCACAACCTTTCACCACACTGCAACCGCACCGAAACATCTCCGAAACACGCCCCCCGTAACGTCGACGCAACACGTTGGCAAAGCCGCACGGGCATCCACCGCCTGCCACAGACCGGGACCAGGCGCCGTGCGACGGGAGCGAAACGGAGAAAAGGATGGGAATCGACTACGGAGACACTGCGTTTATCCTGATGTCCTCGGCACTCGTGCTCTTCATGGTGCCGGGGCTCGCACTGTTCTATGGGGGCCTCGTGCGCCGCAAGAACGTGCTCTCGACGATCATGCACTCGTTCTTCGCAATGGGCATCATCTCGGTCGTCTGGGCGCTCATCGGCTACACGATCGCGTTCGGCTCGACCGACTGGGCGCTCGGAGCCTTCATGGGAAGCTTCGAGTACGCCGGGCTCGCTAACACCCTCGGCGAGATGGAGGGCACGATCCCGCTGCCCGTCTTCATCGCGTTCCAGGGCATGTTCGCCGTCATCACCGCCGCGCTCATCTCCGGTGCGTTCGCCGAGCGCATGAAGTTCAGTGCGTACGCGATCTTCATCGCGGTGTGGTCGGTCGTCGTCTACGCGCCGATGGCGCACATGGTCTGGGGCGGCGGCTTCCTCGAGCAGCGCGGCGCGCTCGACTTCGCGGGCGGCACCGTCGTGCACATCGCATCTGCTGCCGCGGCACTCGCCGGCGCCATCGCGCTCGGTCGCCGCAAGGGCTACGGCACCACCGCATTCACCCCGCACAACCTGCCGATGACCGTGTTGGGCGCGGGTATGCTCTGGTTCGGTTGGTTCGGCTTCAACGCCGGCTCCGCGCTCGCCGCTGACGAGCTCGCCGGCACCGCGTTCCTCGCAACGCACCTCGCGGCCGCCTCCGGTATGCTCGGCTGGCTCGCCGTCGAGTGGATCAAGCGCGGCAAGCCCACCACGCTCGGTGCGGCCTCCGGCGCCGTCGCCGGCCTCGTAGGCATCACGCCGGCCGCCGGCTTCGTCGAGCCGATGGCAGGCATCGCGATCGGACTCGCCGCAGGCGCGGGCTGCTACTTCGGTATCCTCCTCAAGGAGAAGCTCCGCTACGACGACTCGCTCGACGTCGTGGGCATCCACGGCGTGGGCGGCACCATCGGCGCGATACTGACCGGTGTGTTCGCAAGCACGCTCATCGACGCCGACCTCACCGAGGTCCTCGCCGACATCGGCCGCGGCGGCCTCATCCTCGAGCAGGCGATCGGTGTCGTCGTGACCATCGTGTTCTCGTTCGTCGCAAGCTTCATCATCCTCAAGATCATCGACCTCGTCATAGGCTTGCGCGTCGACGAAGAGGCCGAGGAGGCCGGTTGCGACCTGTCCGAGCACGCCGAGTCCGGGTACGTGCTGTAGGAGACGCGCGAGAGATCCGCGCGACACGAGGAAGGATGCTGAGACGTGAAGAAGATCGAAGCGATCATCAAGCCGCACAAGCTCGAAGACGTCAAGGACGCGCTGAGCACGCTGGGCGTGGCAGGACTGACCGCCTACGAGGTCAAGGGGTACGGCCGCCAGAAGGGCCACACCGAGATCTACCGCGGCGCCGAGTACACCATCGACTTCCGGCCCAAGGTCAAGATAGAGGTCGTCGTCGATGACGAGCTCGCGCCTAAGGTCGAAGACGCCATCGTCGAGCTCGCGCGCACCGGCAAGATCGGTGACGGCAAGGTGTTCACGTACGACTGCGAAGGCGCCGTGCGCATCCGCACCGGCGAGCGCGGTCCGGAAGCCCTCTAGGGCTCAGAGGCGAACAGCCGACATGCGCCGCTACGACACAGAGCGGCGGGAGTTCATCGCAGCCGCCGTGCCGGGTCTCGACTCGGCGCGGCGGCTCGCTTCCCTCACCGACGA
>SLCP01000113.1 GCA_007125735.1 Coriobacteriia bacterium
ATGCTCTACGTGCTCTCTGACTTCGGCGCCGTCGCGACGGTGCGCTACACGACCTTCACGTCCGCGATCTACTACCAGATGGGCGGGTTCGACACCGCCTCGGCGACCGTGCTCTCGGTCGTGCTCATCGCGCTCACGCTCGTCGTTCTGTTCGCCGAGGGCTTCACCCGTCGCAAGATGCGTGCGGCCGCCGAGGCACCCTCTCGGCCCGCGGAACCGGTCGAACTCGGGCGGTGGCGAGCCGCAGCAGCCGCCCTCCTTGCAACGGTCTGCGTCGTTGCGCTCGTCGCGCCGGTCGGCGTGCTCGTGTACTGGTCGTGGGTCGGGGCCAGCCTCGGCGCGTTCGACCAGCGATTCTGGGGCTACGTCGTCAACACGGCGCTGGCGTGCGGCATCGCTGCCGTGCTCGCGATGGTCGCCGCGCTGCCCGTCGTCTACCTGCGCTCGCGCCACCCGTCTCCTGCGAGCACCGTCATCGAGAAGCTCGCCTATGCCGGGTACGCGCTGCCGGGTGTCATCGTGGCGATAGGCCTCATCGCGCTCGGCGTGCGCTACACGCCGCTGCTCTATGGCACCGTCGGCATGCTTGCCCTCGCCTACGTGGTCCGGTTCGCTCCCCAGGCGATGCAATCGGTCGCTGCGAGCCTGTCGACTATCTCGCCGAGGATCGACGAGGCCGCTCGCATCCAGGGACTCTCACCCGCGGGCGTGCTCGCACGCGTCGTTCTCCCGCTCGTGGCGCCTGGTGCGCTCGCGGGCGGTGCGCTCGTGTTCGTGAGCGCGGCCAAGGAGCTACCTGCTACCCTGCTCTTGCGCCCGATCGGCTTCGACACGCTCGCCGTGCGGGTGTGGGTCGAGTCGTCCGAGGCGCTCTACCACCTCGCGGCCCCTCCCGCGCTGCTGATCGTCGCGATCTCGGCGCTGCCCCTCAAGTTCTTGCTCGATCGTTTCGGGAGTGAGTGATTCCGCAATGGCTGACATCGAACTCAGGAACGTGACCAAGACGTACCCCGGCACCGCGTCGCCCGCTGTCGATGACCTCTCGCTCGCGATCGAGCGCGGCCTGATCGTGACCCTGCTCGGCCCGAGCGGATGCGGCAAGACGACGACACTGCGGCTCATCGCCGGGTTCGAGCGGCCCGACGCCGGGTCCGTGCTCATCGGCGGGGCGGAGGTGGCCGGCGCCTCGGTATGGGTGCCGCCGGAGCGCCGGGGCGTGGGCATGGTCTTCCAGGAGCACGCACTCTTCCCGCACCTCGATGTCGCCTCCAACGTAGGGTTCAACCTGCCGAGGTCGGGTCGCGCCGAACGGGTCGCCGAAACGCTCGAACTCGTCGGCCTCACGGGCTTCGATCGCCGCATGCCTCACGAACTGTCCGGCGGTCAGCAGCAACGGGTGGCGCTTGCGCGTGCGCTCGCCCGAAGGCCCGTCGTCGTGCTGTTCGACGAGCCGTTCGCGAGCCTCGACGCGGACCTGCGTATCCACATGCGTTCGGAGTTGCGGCGGATCCTCAAGGCTGCCGGTACCACCGGGGTGTTCGTGTCGCACGACCAGAGCGACGCGCTCGCCATCTCCGACCTGATCGTCGTGATGCGCGACGGTCGCATCGAGCAGACCGGGTCGCCGCGCGAGATATATCAGTTCCCGCACACGCGGTTCGTTGCCGATTTCGTGGGGCGGACGAACCTCTTCGAGGGTCGCATCGGCCGAGACGGATCGTCGGTGGAGACGGACTTCGGTTCGGCGCCCTGTCGCCACACGCACGACCTGCCGCCGGGTACACCGGTCGTCGTGTCGGTCCGGGCGGACTCGTTCGAACTCGATGCAGAGGGTCCGATACGCGGGACGGTGAAGGAGACGACCTACACCGGCCGTGCGATCGATGCGGTCGTCGAGGTCACGCTGCCGGACGGCGGGAAGCGCGACGTGATGGTTCACGCGCACCCCGAGCAGGTGGTCGTGTGCGGCGACACCGTCCGGTTCAGGGTCCTGCCCGACTTCGTTGCCGTGATCGACGAGCAACGCTGAGCGGTGGACCGATGATGCGCGCTACCCGCTCTCTTCGCGCCCGAGCAGCTGTTCCAGCGACTCCCGGCGCCGCTCGCGTTCCTGTTCCGCGTAGCGATCGGTGGCGAGATCGGCGGCGCGGTTAGCGCGTTCCGACCGCTCGACCTCCTCACGGGCGCCTTCGCCAGGAAGATGACGATGGTCGTTCACAGCGCGTGTGCCGGTCATATGACCCCCACTCCGATGTGCGTACACCGACACGACTATACCCTTATCGCGCGCCGGGATTGAACCTTTTCGATGAACGGCAGGTGGTGTGGTCCGTGGCCGTTCGGGTACCGTTGAAGGTGTAGCTATCGGGAGCGATGCACGACCGGCCGAGGGAGGGCGTACTATGCACGCGGACTTGCGGGCGACCGTCGCCTCACCTGGGCTCTACACCGATCTCTACCAGCTGACTATGGCTCAAGGGTACGTGCTGGCAGGAGTCGCGGATACGCACGCGTCGTTCTCGCTCGCGTTTCGCGAGAACCCGTTCGGCGGTGGCTACGCGCTTGCATGCGGACTCGAGCAGGCGCTCGACTATCTCGAGTCACTGCGGTTCTCCGCCGATGACATCGCCTATCTCGCCACACTCACCGGCAACGACGCACGGCCGTTGTTCGCTCCCGAGTTCCTCGACTATCTCGAGTCGTTTCGGTTCGACGCCGATGTCGACGCCGTGCTTGAGGGCACCGTCGTCTTCGCGAACGCCCCGATCCTGCGCGTGACCGGCCCGATCGTGTCATGTCAGCTCGTCGAAACGGCACTCCTCAACACCATCAACTTCCAGACGCTCGTGGCCACGAAGGCGGCGCGCGTGTGCGAGGCAGCCGGAGAGGACCCGGTCATCGAGTTCGGCCTGCGGCGCGCTCAGGGGCCTGACGGCGGGCTTTCCGCGTCGCGCGCTGCGTACGTGGGGGGCTGCGCCGGGACGTCGAACGTGCTCGCCGGCCGGGTGCACGGCATCCCCGTGGCGGGCACCCACGCTCACAGCTGGGTCATGCTCTTCGACACCGAGCGCGAGGCGTTCGACGCCTACGCGGCGGCGATGCCTAACAACTGCACGTTCCTCGTCGACACCTACGACACGATCGAGGGTGTGGCCCTCGCTGCCGAGGAAGGTGTGCGCCTGCAGGAACAGGGACACGCCCTTATCGGCGTGCGTATCGACTCCGGTGACCTTGCGTGGCTCTCGCGCGAGGCGCGCAGGATCCTCGACGAGGCAGGTCTGCCCGGTGCGAAGATCGTAGCCTCCAACGAGCTTGACGAACACCTCATCGCGAGCCTCAAAGACCAGGACGCCGCGATCGACGTGTGGGGAGTGGGGACCAAGCTCGTCACCGCATACGAACAACCCGCTCTGGGCGGGGTGTACAAACTCACAGCGGTTCGCAAGCCGGGCGCCGAGTGGGAGCCACGCGTGAAGCTTTCCGAGCAGATCGGCAAGGTCACCACGCCTGGCGTCCTTGGTGTGAGACGCTACCTGGACGAGGACGGCCATCCCGCCGGAGACATGGTCTACGACACCGCATCTCCGCCTCACGGAGATGTCGTGATGGTCGATCCGGCCGATCCGACGCGGCGTAAACGTTTCGCGAAGAGCCAGCACGCCGAAGAACTCCTTGCGCCGGTCGTCCGCGGCGGGCGCAGAGTCCACGAGGCGTCTTCGCTCCAGGAGACCGCCGAACGGGCGCGGCGGCAGCTCGCCGCATTCGATCCTTCGGTGCGCCGGTTCCTCAACCCGCACTCCTATCCGGTCGGGCTCGAGCGGGGAGCGCACGCGGTGCGCACCAAGCTCGTCGTGCTTGCCCGTTCGCAGCAGCGCCCTGAGAGGAAGTGAGGACCGTGAGAGCTCTCGTGCTCGTCGACATGCAGAACGATTTCATGCCCTTCGGGGCGCTGCCGGTCGCAGATGGTGATGCGGTCGTGCCCGTCGCCAACCGCCTGGCGGTCGGTCTCGGCCTCGTTGTCGCCACGCAGGACTGGCATCCGGCCGACCACGGGAGCTTCGCACGCTCTCACCCGGGTCGCGAGCCGGGAGACGTCATCACACTCGGCGGCGTCGATCAGGTGCTCTGGCCGCCACACTGCTTGCAGGGCACCCCGGGTGCGAGCTTCCACTCGGCGCTCGACATCGGGCGGATCGGGCATGTGGTACGCAAAGGCACCGACCCAGGGATCGACAGCTACTCGGGATTCTTCGACAACGATCG
>SLCP01000176.1 GCA_007125735.1 Coriobacteriia bacterium
GACGGGCTTGAGGTCTGAGAGTGTGGTCGACATACCGTTCCGGTCTCGGTGTGTGAGTGCGGCCGCGCGAGGCGATGCGCCCCGCCACGGCACCGATTGTCGCATACGGCGGCGGTGCCGAAACAGGCCTCGCCGTCCTCACCGCGTAGCCGCGCTCCCCGATGTGCACGGTGATGTCGCCCGACTCGTCGGTCCGCAGCGTCCGCACACCGTGCCGGGCGAGCATCTCCATTACGGGTGGCGAGGGGTGCCCGTGGTCGTTGCCCTCCCCTACGCTTACGAGCGCGAACGCCGGGGCCCACGCCTCGAGCGCCTCCTCGGTCAGGCCGTTCAGGCTGCCGTGGTGTGGGACCTTGAGGACGTCGACGCGCGTAAGCATGCCTGCTGCGCCAAGCCGGGATAGCGCGGTCTCCTCGGCATCGCCTGTCAGCACCGCTTTGAAGCCGCCCCGTTCGAGCAGCGTGATGACGCTCGTGTCGTTGGTGGAGAGCGACGGTTCGGGGCCGGGCGGCCAGAGGGTCGTGAGCGTCGTCGATCCCACCCGCATCACGTCGCCGGCGACCGTCGTCCGCACGCCGCCGCGCGGGGCCAGCCGCTCGATCGCGCCAGTGCAGACTGCGAACGCGTCCTCATCGGCGACCGCAGGCACGATCACGACTCCGACCCGGGCGAGACCGACGAGACCTGACAGGCCGCCGGTGTGGTCGGCGTGATCGTGGGTGAGGATGACCGCCTCTACGCGTCGCACCCCGTGGCGCGTGAGGGCGGTCCTCAGCGCGCCGGGATCCGGGCCCGTGTCGACGAGCACGTGGCTTCTGCCGTCGCGCACGAGGATCGCGTCGCCCTGCCCGATGTCGAGGACGATGAGTTCCGCTCCGCCCCTCGGCAGCCACCACACCCCTGCCATGAGTGCGATGCCGAGGAGAGCCGCGGCGGCGGCAACCACGCGCGCCCGCCGCCGTTCCCCCGGCTGCGGCCACCGCCACCACACGAGCGCCATCGCCACGGCCAGAGCGGCTCCGGCGGCACCGCCGTGCGCATCGAGTCCCACCGCCGCACCGGGGATGCGTGCGAGCAGGCTCGCTGCCACGCTAACCGCGGTGAGCGGCAGCGCGGCGAGCCGAAGTATCAGCTCGCCTGCGGCAGGAAGGAGGAGGCCGGCGATACCGCCCACCACCCCCACGGCCAGCCCACCGGTGAGCAGCGGAAGGGCGATGGCGTTGGCCACGGGCGCGATGAGCGAGAATATCCCAAAGGTGGGAACCGCGACGGGAGCGGTCGCGACTTGGGCGACGAGGGTGACAGCGAGTGCCGAGGCGACGAGCCTCGCGCGTCTGCCGGTCGCCACCTCCGCCCACCGCGACGCGAGCGACGCAAACGCGATGAGTCCGCCCACGGCACTCACCGACAGCTGGAAGCCGATGTCGAACGCGACCACCGGGTCCGATACGAGCATCGCTCCAGCGGCGACCGCAAGAGCAGCTAAGCCGTCCCCGCGCCTGCCGGTCGCCTGCGCGGCACCCGCGACGCATCCCATCAGGAGAGCACGCGTGGCCGAGGTCTGCACGCCGCTCACGACCGTGTACGCGATCCCGACGGAGGCCACGGTAAGCACCCGCGTCACGAGCCCTGCGCGCACCATACCCACGAGTCGACCGGCGCCCAGGGCGAGGATCCCGAGGTGAGTCCCGCTCACCGCGAGCAGGTGCGAGAGCCCGCAGATGCGCAGATCGTCCTCGATGACCGCCCCGCGCACGCGCGATCGGTCGCCGATGAGGACGCCTTGCAGGACATCCCCGCCCGGGCCCGGGATGCGCTCGCACAACCCGCGCACGCGCTCGCGCAGCGGCCCGGCAAGCCCCCTCGAGCCGCGCATCCATCCCTCGTCGGCGATGGCCGTTGCCCGCACCGAGGCCACCTCGCCGCGGCGGTGCGACCGACGCGCCCATTCGTCTGCACGCTCGACCGCTCGGACCGGCCCGCTGACCATGATGGTGCGGGCAGCGAGGGGCGGCTCGACCGTGTCGGGCACCATGACCCTGACCGTCACGCCAGGGGATCCGTCGAGTGCGACGAGTACGCTGCTGCCGCGCGGCCCGACCACGGCGTCACGCACAACCGAACCGCGGAGATGTGATGCGCCGTCGATCGCCGCTTGCGCCTCGTGCAGCGACGCCCAGCGCAGGCCGCCGAGCCCGAGTCCCATCGCGATGCCACACGCGACCAGGAGCGCGAAAGCGAGGACCGAACGGCGGCTTCCTCGGCCACGCATCGCAGTAGCGCTCAGAGCGGCGAGGGCGACTGCGAACACGGCGCTCACCCAACCGGTCGCGGCACCGAACGTCCCGCCCGCGCTCCACGCACGCCACGCGAGTGCCTCGGCGCACACGACCCCCGTCCATACCGAGGCGCTCAGCCAGACCAGCGCTGGGATCGCCGGACGCGTGATCGAGCCCTTCATCGCACGGTGATGAGCTCTTGCAGTGCGGCGAACTTCTTGTCGCCGATGCCCGATACCCGCATGAGATCTTGCGGTGAGGCGAACGGGCCGTTGGCCTCCCGGTCCGCCACGATCTTGCCCGCCGTCGCCGGACCGATACCCGGAAGCGCGGTGAGCTCGCTTTCGGTTGCGCGGTTGATGTCGATGAGACCATCGCCGCCCGCACCGGACGCACCGGCAGCACCCACACCCAACGCCCCGTCTGGCGCCGCGACGGCCCCAGCGACGGCGCCGCTCTCGACCTCCTCGTGGCTCGGCACGTAGATCTGCTCGCCGTCATCGAGCGGACGGGCAAGATTCACCGCATCGATGCACGCGTCTTCCCGCGGCCCGCCCGCAACGTTGAGGGCGTCTCCCGCCCGCGCTCCGGCCGCCAGCTCGTAGAGGCCGGGACGCACGACCGCGCCGGCGACATGCACCCAGACCGAGCCGGACACCTCGTCCGCGTCAGCAGGCTCCTCGGCTGCCGAGGATTCGTCCGCGCCCGCTGCGGCGCCCGCTGCCATACCCGCCTGCGTCTCGAACGAGAACTCCTCGGCGGGACGGTGCGCGAGATAGCGCCACGCTCCCGCAGCGACGGCGAGCACGACGAGGATGCAGACGCCTACCGCGAGGTGAGGTGAGACGGCCCCAAGCCCCGCACGACGTGCTAGGTTATCGAGCGCGGACGATCTGTCGACACTCTCGTGACCGGTGGGCTCGAACACGGACGGCGCCCGTTTCTCCTCGTGGCGGAGGGGGCGCCGTCACCTGCAGGGACACGTGGTCTCCCGCTATCGAAACACATCGCGTCTAACCGCGACCAACCGTTCTCTTACTTCACCACGACGCTCACGAGCTTGCCGGGCACGACCACGACCTTCGCGACGTCCTTACCCTCGATGTGAGAGGCGACCACCTCGAGCGCCGCTGTGCGCACGACGTCTTCTGCGGCATCGGCGGCGACCGTGACGCGCCCGCGCACCTTGCCGTTGACCTGCACCGCCATCTCGACCTCCTCGGCAGCAGCGGCCGCCGGGTCGAACGCGGGCCATGGCTGCCGGTGGACCGACCCTTCCCCGCCGAGGACCTCGCACCACAGCTCCTCGGCCATGTGCGGAACGTACGGCGCGAGCAGCAGCGTGAGATTGCGTGCGACCGTAGCCGTGAGCGCGGCATCTCGCTCGCCTGCGGGCACGGCGTTGCGGTAGTCGTAGGCGGCGTTGGTGAGCTCCATCATCGCGGCGATCGAGGTGTTGAGATTGAAGCGCGAGATGTCGTCGGTCACCTTACCGATCACGCGGTGCATCTCGCGGTGGAGCGTCTTGGCGGCCGGCGTGTCGAGCGCGAAGTCGCGTGCCGCGGCATCTGCCGAGGTCTCCTCGGCGGTCTCCGCTACGAGGCGCCACACGCGGCCAAGCCAGCGGTACATGCCGTCAAGCCCGTCGAATGACCACTCGAGGTCCTTGTCGGGAGGCGCCATGAAGAGGATGTAGGCGCGCAGCGCGTCCGCGCCGTACTCGGCGATCATCTCCTCGGGTGCGACGACATTGCCTTTCGACTTGCTCATGACGTCGCCGTCCTTGCGCACCATGCCCTGGGTGAGGAGGTTCGTGAACGGCTCGGAGAAGTCGACGAGGCCGAGGTCGCGGAAGACCTTCGTGAAGAAGCGCGAGTAGA
>SLCP01000171.1 GCA_007125735.1 Coriobacteriia bacterium
AAGTCCCATCTGGCTAGATATATATCTCACTGCATTGGACATATGTCTATTTTAGTGGGACATAAGGCGCCCTGCAAGACCCTTCCTCGCCCATGATCTTTGACCCGCCCTTCCCTTTCGGCTCCTCGCGGTAGCATAATCGGCAGTACCGACATCACGACCCGAGGGACCGCTCATGGCGAAGATCAACATACCGCTCCCCCACGAGCCGCTCGAGAACGAAGCTGCGCAGGCAGCACGTGCGGAGCGCCTCGGCCGCGCACTCGATAAGATGCGCTCGTTGGCGCCTGCCGTCGGCGCGCCCGATACCGGCAAGGCGATCAGGGAACTGCGGAACGAGCCCTCCCGCTAGAGCGCCCTACACCCGGTCCAGCCACGCGTCGTAGGCGCGCTCCTTGCCCTGCACCACGCGGAAGAACGTCTGCTGCAGGTCGCGCGTGATCGGACCCGCATCGCCCAGCAGGTGCCCATCGACCGAGCGCACCGGCACGACCTCTGCCGCCGAGCCGGTCATGAACATCTCATCGGCGCCGTAAAGATCGGTCCTCAGCAGCGACTTCTCCACGACCGGGTAGCCCAGGTCGCCCGCGATCTGCACGATCGACGCGCGCGTGATGCCCTCGAGGATGCCGTCGGAGACAGGCGGCGTGTAGATGGTGCCGCCGTCCACCACGAAGAGGTTCTCGCCGGTGCCCTCGGTGACGATGCCCTGCTCGTTCAGCAAGATGGCCTCTGCGTACCCGTGCCGGTTCGCCTCGATGCGCGCGAACGAGCTGTTGAGGTAGTTGCCGGTCGCCTTGATCGCCGGCGGCAGTGAGTTGATGCCGCGCTGGCGCCACGACGAGATCCCCACGTCCACGCCGTGCTCGAGCGCCTCCTGGCCGAGGTACGTCTCCCACGGCCACGCGGCGATGCTCACGTTCACCGGCGCAGGCAGCGGGTCGAGGCCCATGACCCCGTAGCCGCGAAACGCGATCGGGCGGATGTAGCAGATCGTCAGGTTGTTCTCGCGGATCGTGTGCTTGACCGCGTCGACGAGCTCGTCGACGGAGTAGTCGAGCTCCATGAAGAGCATCCGCGCGGAGTGCTCGAAGCGCGCCATGTGCTCCTTGAGGCGGAAGACGGCCGGGCCGTCGTCGGTGCGGTAGCAGCGGATGCCCTCGAACACGCCGGAGCCGTAGTGGAGCCCGTGAACGAGTACGTGCACCTTGGCCTCTGCCCACGGAACGAGTTCGCCGTCCATCCAGATGTAATCGACCTCGGGCAGCGCCATGGTCCGCACCCCATTCCTCTTCTCCGGTGTGGCGTATCAGTGTACGCCACCTGCGGAAGCGCGGGTAGAGGTGACCTGGCGAGGAGTCGCCTGCCGAGAAGCCCTCACGCGCGACGCGGCCGCACGCGGCCAGCCCGCCCCCTACCCCCCGAGCCGCTCCACCACGAGGTCGCCCATCGCCGCGGTACCCACGATGCGCTCGACCGACGTCTCCTCATCCGCGATGTCGCGCGTACGCCACCCCTCGGCGAGCACGTCTTCGATCGCGCTCGACAGCACATCGGCCGCGTCGTGCATCGCGAAGCTGTGGCGCAGCATGAGCTCGACGGAGAGCAGCATCGCGAGCGGGTTAGCGATCCCCTGGCCCGCGATGTCGGGCGCGGAACCGTGGCTCGGCTCGTAGAGCGCGGTGCCGTCGCCGAGCGAGGCGCTCGCGAGCATACCTAGCGAGCCGTTGAGCATCGAGGCCTCATCCGAGAGGATGTCGCCGAACATGTTCTCCGTCACCACGACGTCGAACTGTGCAGGCCAGCGAATGAGCTGCATCGCGGTGTTGTCGACGAGCTGGTCCACCAACTCCACATCGCCGAACTCCGCCTCGTGCAGCGCGTGGACGACCTCGCGCCACATGCGGCTCGACTCGAGCACGTTGGCCTTGTCGACCGAGTGCACACGCCCCCGCCGCGTGCGCGCCGCCTCGAACGCCACGCGCGCGATACGCTCGACCTCGAACTCGCGGTACTCCATCGTGTCGTAGGCGCGCTGGCCTGCCGCGCCGCCCACGCCAGCCTCGGGCACGTCGTACTCGCGCGCCCGCGCCCCGAAGTACAGTCCGCCGGTCAACTCGCGCACGATGAGCATGTCCACGCCCTCGAGCGCCTCGGGCTTCAAGGTCGATGCTCCCGCAAGCGGCGCAAAGAGCTTCACCGGCCGCAGGTTCGCGTAGAGTCCGAGCGCCTTGCGTATGCCGAGGAGCCCTTGCTCGGGCCGCGGCTTGTCCGGATCGGTCGTATCCCACGCAGGCCCGCCGATCGCCGCGAGCAGCACCGCATCGGCCGCGTGCGCGGCTTCGAGCGTGGCCTCCGGGAGCGCCGTGCCGGTCTCGTCGATCGCGATGCCGCCGAGCAGCGCCTCGGCGAACTCGAAGCCCACGCCCTCGCGCGCGCCGATCGCGCCCAGGACTTTGACCGCTTCAGCGGTGATCTCCGGACCGATGCCGTCGCCGGGCAGCAGGCAGATGCGGTACGTCGTGCTCAACGTGAGCCCTCCCTCGTGTCGCGTGCATGCAGCGCCCGTGCGGTGCACCGGGCGTGTGCGACAGTGTACTGCACTCGACGCATCTACATTTTATTAGTATTCTGCCCGAGGAGGTGTAGACGATGAGCTACGAACGCAAGCAGGTGCAGATCTCGGCATTCATCGCCGAGGAGACCAAGGCCGCTCTCGACCGCTACGTCGAGGCCACCGGGCTCAAGAAGAACCGTGTGATCGAGGAGGCGCTCCAGCGCCACCTCGCCGCGATCGACGAGATCCCCGCCAAGTACATCATCGAGACGGACATCGTGGTCACGCCCGAGAGTTGGGAGATGATCTGGGACATGATCGAGACGGAGCGGGAACCGAGTCCGGCACTCGTCAAGATGTGGCAAGACCACTGGGAGTTCATCAGGACCGACGGGAAGTCACTCGAAGACAAGCTCGACCTCAGTCACCTCGCTGCCGAGGACGAGGGCACCGATGGAGATTAGGGCGCTGCGTCCCGAGGACCCGCGTGACGGGTTCCGCTCCGGCCAACCCGATATCGACGAGTTCTTTCGGCGCTACGCCGGACAGAACCAGTTCCGCCACCATATCGGTGTCACGTACGTTGCACTCGCTGACAGTGCGGTGCTCGCCTACTTCACCGTGGCGGCCGGGCAATCGCGCCCGTCAGACCTGCCATCGGAAACAGGAGCGCGCCTGCCCTCGTACCCGGCGCCGGTCATGAGGCTCGTCCGGCTCGGAGTCGACGTGCGCGAACAGGGCCGAGGACTCGGCAGTGAGATGCTCGGCGCCTCGGTGCTGATCGCCCTCGAGATGCGCGCGCGGGTGGGCTGCGTGGGCATCCTCGTGGACTCGCAGCCCGAGACGGTCGCCTTCTACGAGAAGCGCGACTTCCGCCGCACCGCGGTCACCTCGCGCCTCGCGGGCGCGGGCGCTCCGCCGGTGCGGCTCTTCGCCGACCTGCGTCACCTCTGGCGCGCCGGCGATCCCGCGCGCATCGATGAGGGCCCCGAGATCGCTCTGGCCGCCGAGTTCCGCCGCCGGGCACGCGAGCTCAAGCTCTCCCCCGCCGAGGTGGCCCGCGCGGTCGACGCGCTGATGGAGGGCGGCGACTGAGGTGGAAGCCCCTACGACACCCCTGACCCTGTCGTGAACGTCGCGGTGAACGGGGCCTCGAGCGCGTTGCCCGACGTGTCCTCGACCGCGCCGGCCGGCACGGTGAGCGTGTAGGTGACGGTGCTGTCGAGGAGCGCGGTCGGCTCGATGATGAGCGTCGACCCGCTGATGGTGCGCGTGATCGGCACCTCTATGCCCGCACCGTAGGTCAGCACGATGTCGTCGAAGGCCGCCCCTTGCGCGATCGCCTCGCTGAAGGTGACGCTCAGCGAAGCGTCGGTCCCCACCTCCGTCGCGCCGTCGGGCGGACTGACCGAGACCACCGTGGGCGGCGTTACGTCTGGCGCTGTCGTGAACGAGAGGGTGAACGTGGTCGCCAGCGCGTTGCCCGCCTGGTCTTTCACAGCCCCTGCCGGCACCGTGAACGTGTAGGTGACCCACTCATCGAGCGGCCCTGACGGGATGA
>SLCP01000071.1 GCA_007125735.1 Coriobacteriia bacterium
GCCGGCTTCGAAGCACGGATCGACCTGCACTCGAACGACTACCAGGTGATCTTGGCAGCTGTCGCGGAAGGTCTCGGCATCGCACTCGTCCCTCCGCTCGCCCGGTTCGCCGAGTATCCCCGGGTCGCGTTCAGGCGCCTGGCCGGCGGCGACGTCAACCGGCACATCGTCGCGGTCATCCGTCGAGGCAGCAGCCGCTCCCCCGCTATCGCCGCCCTGCTCGACGCCTTACGTGAGACCGCAGTCGAACGGGAAGGTTCGGCTACTCGCTCTCGGTGAGGTCGGCGAGCATGCGCTCCACGTGCTCGGCATCTTCGCCGTCGGCGTAGGGGGTCGTCGACTCGAGGACCTCGCGCGCTCGAGCACGTTCGTGATCGGCCCGCTCGTGCAACCCTGCCTCGTCGAACGCGTCGGCTCGCACGAGGAGCACCTCGGCGAGGAGCCGAGCCCTCACGACATCGAGAGCTCCCCCCGCGGTGAGGAAGGTGACGAGCCCCTCTCCGGTCATCGCGTCGGCGAGTGCGATGTCGGTGTCGACGAGCGCTTCGACCGCATCGCGCGCTATCTCGAGCGAATCGTCAGCGCGGTGCTCGCGGACAGCGTGCAGCATGGCACGCAGCATCTGCCCCACCTGCGTGATGAGCCGCATGATGTAGTCGCGCTCGTACACCGCTCCTCCGCTGGTCGGAACGTCAGTGCCGCTTAACAGGATACCGGAGCCAAGCGACCGTGCCGACGGTACACTTTATCCACGACCCCTGCCGACGGGACCGCTTGGGACGATGACACCGCACGATACCTCCGCATCGAACCGTCCTCACGACGCGAGCGCACGAGCGACGCGTCTCGCGCTGCTCCATGACATCAGTTCGATCGCCATCTCCTCCCTCGATGCAGAGCGCATCGCCCAGGAGGTGATCGGTGCCGTCAACGGCCACTTCTCCCCCACGTTCGTGGTCTTGCGCCTCGCGAACCGTGAACGGAACCGGCTTCGGATCGCCGCACTGCGCGGACTGCCCGATTCGTACGTGTCCGATGTCGGCATCTTGTCCGCCGATGACGACCATGTCGTCACCGAGGTGTTCCGCTCGGGCGAGCCGCAGTTCGGCGAGGATATCGCCGCCCACCCGCTCGGAGCCGCCCTCGCGCGCGCCCTCGACGTCTACGGCGTTCACCCGCGTTCCTACATCGTGCTCCCGCTGAAAGGCCGCGCGAGCACCGTGGGCGTGCTGACCCTGGGTTGGTCGGAGCCCCGCTCCTTCGGCGCGGACGACGTCGACCTGTTCGCGTCGCTCGCCAACATCCTCGCCGCGGGTGTCGAGAACGCCTATCTGTACGAGGACGAGCGTGGTGCGGCAGAGAGAGCGCGTCGCCTCTCCGATGCATCCGCCAAGCTCGCCGCGGAGTTCAGCGGCATCTTCGAATCGCTGACCGACGCAGTCGTGGTCGTAAGCGCATCCGGCAGGGTGCAGCGGGCCAACTCCGCCGCCGCGCAGCTGTTCGGGTTCGACCCCGTGGGACACGACCGGCGCTCCTTCCTCGAGACCGCCGATGTCTGCTTGCGGGACGGCGCCGCGCCCCGGGCACACGAGATCCCCTACGAGGCGGCGCTCGGAGGCCAGACCGTGTGCGACGTCCCTCTTGTCGTGCGCTGCGAGGATACCGAAACCCACGTGCTCGTGAGCGCGTCGCCGATCGTGACCGATGGGGTCGTCACCGCAGCCGTGTCGGTCTGGCGCGACATCACCGAGCGCGAACTGCTGATCGAGACCCTCGGCCACGAACGCCGGCGTGTCGAGGACATCCTCGCGAGCATCACCGACGGATTCGCCGTGTTCGACAGCCAGGCCCGGTACCGATCGGTGAACGCCTCGTTCGCGGCGATGTTCGACATGTCGTCCGAGGAGATGACCGGGCGCCACGTACTCGAGGTGTTCCCCGGCGCGCGCGGATCGATCATCGAAGGCGCACTCGCGAGCGCCATCGAAGACGGGATCCCCTCCTCATTCGTGCAGCTCTACGAGCCTACGGGCGTGTGGGCCGAGACACGCGTGTACCCCGCTCCCGAGGGCGCCACGATGTTCGCAAGCGACATCACGACGCGTCGCAACGCCGATCAAGAGCGCGAGCACCTTCTCGCGGCCTATGAGGGCGAACTCGCCCGCACGTCACTCCTCAAGGACATCGCGGCAACAGCAGGCAGCTCCCTCTCGGTCGAGCAGGTGTGCCGCCTCGTCATCGACACAGTGAGGTCTCACCTCACTCCGGCCCAGGGGATGCTCCACCTGTACGAGGAGTCCGCTGATGCGCTCGCGCTCGCATCGTACTTCGGGCTGGACGCCGATACGGCATCTGCCATCAAGGGGGTCGCCGTCGACGACCCGAACCCACTCGGCACCGTGATCTCACGCGCCATCCCGTACCTGACCCACGACACCCCCGACTGCGAGTGGCCGGACGCGAAGCTGAACGACACGGCCCGCTGGATCGTCGTTCCGATCGCCTCGGCGGAACGCCCTATCGGGACCCTCAGCATGGCCTTCGACGAGCGCCGCCCGTTCACCGAAGAAGAGGTCTCGCTGTTTCGCAGCATCGCTGGCCAGCTCGCTGTCGCGCTCGACAATGCACGCCTCTACCAGCGCGAGCATCGGATCGCCGACACGCTGCAGCGCTCCCTGCTTGCGGAGTCGACGCGCGTGCACGGACTCGAGGTGGGCCGCGTGTACCGGTCGGCGACCGAGCACGTGCGCGTAGGTGGCGATTTCTACGATATCTACCCGCTGCCCGACGGGCGCGCGATCGTCGCGATCGGCGATGTCTCAGGCAAGGGGCTGCGTGCGGCCTCTGTCACGGCGCTCGTGCGCAATACGCTGCGCGCGTACGCGCTCGACGGACTCGAGCCGCACGAGGCGATGAGCCGGGCCAACGAGGTGCTCTGCTACTTCTCCGAGAGCGAGGTGTTCGCGACCGCCGCCTACGGCGTACTCGATCCTGTCGGCGGCGCGCTCACGTACTGTAACGGGGGCCACCCCGCACCGCTCGTGCTGCACGCGGACGGTGACGTCACCGCGCTTTCCGAGTACGGCCCGATGCTCGGTGCGATGGAGGACCTCGAGTACCAGTCGGGCACGGCTACCCTCGATCCCGGCGACACGCTGCTCCTCTACACCGACGGCGTGCTCGAGGCGCGCAACGAGGGCGGCTTCTTCGGCGAGCGGCGCCTCGTCGAGCTGCTCGGCTCGCTGCGCGATGCGCCCGCCGAGACCGTGGCGCGCGCTGTCGCCGACGCCGCATCGTCGTTCGGCGGCGGCGTACTGCGCGACGACATCGCCGTCGTCGCCCTCAGGCTTGGCCGAGGAGGACCGGTCACCTGACCGATACGCGCCGTGCGACCTCCTCGAATCCGACGAAGTACGGCTTGTCGGGGCTGCGGTGGAACGCGTCCATCGCGAACTCGAACTCTCCTCGGCGACCGCGGTCCGCATGCACGACGACGATGACTTCGTCGGTGAGCATAGCGTCTTGTTCCAGCTCGATGACGACGTTGCGGCTCACGCCCTCTGGCACGCCTGCCACGCCCACGCGCATGCCCGGCATGCCGTCGTCGTCGAGGTGCACGACGAGCCACGAGTCGTCGGGCGCGAGCACCTCATCGACGACTATCGCGTCCATCGCCCCGGGCTGATCGGAGACCTCGAGCGCGACGTTCTCCTCGGCCACGATCACGCCGACCATCATGTAATCGTGCGCGCGGGCCTGGGCGAACGTCCAGACGGTGAGCGCGACGAACGCTACCGCGATCACGGCAGACGTGCCGATTATCGTGAGCCTCCTCATGGGGAGCGTCCTTTCTGTCGTCTCTGCCGGCCTGGCCGCCTACGCCTCGTCCCGTCGCATGCTCGGCTTGAAGCGGCGCAGGAGCAGCGAGCTCGACACGACGCTCACGCTCGAGAGCGCCATCGCCGCACCTGCGAGCTCGGGCCGCAAGAAGCCGAGGGCCGCCACGGGGATGCCGAGCGAGTTGTACCCGAGCGCCCACACGAA